>JBBSFA010000655.1:0-2990 GCA_038239185.1 Elainellales cyanobacterium
CCGCGCAATGCGCGGCTGTACTCCTGTGAAGATAGAACTTTATGGGCGACAGCGATAGTACCCAACTGGGTACTATCGCTGTTGCTTGCGATCGTTCAAAATTTGAATCAGCATCGCTTAAGACATGCTGATTTTTTTAAAGAATTGATTTGTTCACCTATAATCTTGCATCTATCTGATATACCATCTGATATACCATTTAAATATTTTAACTAGATAATTGATATGAATCGATCGATATCAATTTGGAGGAACCTATGAGCGATGTGACCGCTGATCTAACTCAAACTGAGTTAATTCTAGAATCTTGTTCTAATCTTAACGAACTAGAAGCTTCTGGAACCAGAGCGAGTTTTAATGGAGTCTTAAAAGATGCCCCTGCCTCATCAACTGCTGTGGTCAATGGCTTATCCCAGCAGTTGATTTATCAATTGCAGCTAACGATGCCAGATGCGTTCGTGAGCTTTGACGACTTAAACGTTGATTTGGCGGATGCAGCCTTTCCTTACTTGCAGCTCCAGGCAAAACAGGCTTTGCAACAGGCGATCGCCGATCGCGGTGCTAAAATGCTGGTCAATTCCGCCTATCGCACCCTAGCCCAGCAAATGTTGCTGTATAACGATCGCCACAATAATCCCAATCCGGTTGCGCCACCGGGACGCAGCAATCACCAGACTGGACTGGCGATCGATATCGAAGATCCCAGAGACTGGGAGCCTTTCCTGATGCGCCACGGCTGGAATCCGCTGCCCGGAGATGAGCCTCACTTCAACTACGAGGGGAGCGGCGTAACCGATATTCGCAGCCAATCTATCCTGGCATTCCAGCAGCTTTGGAACAAAAATCACCCCGATCAAAAGATTGACGAAGACGGCGGCTTTGGCGCACAGACCGAAGCGGCTTTGAATCGATCGCTGGCATCTGGCTTTCCCACTGCCCCGTGGGACATTACCCCTAGAGTGCTCCGCCTCTGCCAACCGCGCATGGAAGGTTCGGATGTAGTCAAACTGCAACAGGCGATCCAAAAGGCTGGAGTTGATGTCGGCGTTGACGGCGAGTTTGGATCTGGAACGGACAAAGCGGTCAAAGCGTTTCAGCAAAAGCACAACTTAGTGGCTGACGGCATCGTTGGCGCAAAAACTCGCGAGCTAATGGCATAGCGATCGGGGATTCCTCAAAGCATCTCTAGGCAGTGCTTTGAGGAATCGTATGGACAGAAAAATAATCAAAATTAGGAAGGATTATGACCGAGCAGGCTCCCAACTTATACGCGTTGCTGATTGGCATTGACTACTACAAGCCAAACTTATCCTACAGAAGTCTGAAAGGATGCGTCCGCGATATCAATCTGGTAGAAGACTATCTGAAACGAACGCTCAATCTTCCGACTGAAAAACTTTGGAAGCTGACCTCCCCCAACCCCGAAGATCCGACGCTGGCAGAGGTGCGATCGACTCAAGCTGAATCCGCGCAACCGCAGCGGCTACCCACCTACGAAAATATTGTCACTGCCTTTCACGAAGTTACCGCAGCGGCTCAGCCTAATGATCTAGTTTATATTCACTATTCGGGTCACGGTGGTAAATCCACCACGATCTACCCAGAACTGGCAGGCAAAGGGCAAGAAGACGAAGGATTAGTCCCCATGGATTTGGGCGATCTGGAGGGTCGATATCTGCGAGATGTCGAATTTGCTACCTTGCTTAAACGCATGACCGACAAAGGATTGCTTGTAACGGTCATCCTAGATAGCTGTCACTCTGGCGGTGCGACGCGAGGCGACTGCGAAATTCGCGGCTCATCAGAATTGGATACGGCTGAGCGATCGCAGGATAGTCTAGTGGCTCCCCGCGACGAACTGCTCAAAAACTGGCTGACTTTAACAGACGGAACCACCAGTGTCGGCAGCTCCTGGGTGCCACAGTCCAGAGACTACGTGTTGCTGGCGGCTTGCCGTCCGACTGAGTCTGCCTATGAGTACGCCGTCAATGGCAAAGAGCGGCACGGGGCATTGACGTACTGGATGATTGACACCCTGACCAGCAGCACATCTGCCCTCACCTATAAAGCCCTGCACGATCGCGTCAACGCCAAAATCCAAAGCAAATTTCCGGCTCAGCTCCCAATGCTGATGGGAGAAGGCGATCGAGCCGTATTTGGCAGCGATCGACTCTCAACCCAGTACACCGTATCGGTGATGCAGGTTGCCAATCAGCAAGTCACCTTGAATGCCGGACTGGCGCAGGGCTTGAGCACCGGAACCCGTTTTGCTATCTACCCGCTCAACTTCACGACGTTTGCCGATAAGCAGAAACAGGTTGCCGTAGTCGAAGTCACAGAAGTTGCCGCTTCTACTGCGTTTGCCAAAGTGCTCACCGCTGAGGCAGGCGGCATGGATGTGAAAGGGGCGATCGAACAAGGCGCGCCCGCCGTGATGATTTCTGCGCCCGTGGATCTGGTGCGACGAGTCCGGCTGTTTGACCAAAAGCAAGCAGGCACCAATGAAAACGAGCTGCCGCCCGATTGGGTCGATCGCCAAACTGCGGCGCTAGAAACTGTCCGGCAAGCCCTGAAGGGCAACGGCTGGGTGGTTGAAGTCCAGGAGGGGGAAGAGGCCCATTACCAGGTGGCGATCGGTCGGGACGGCGAGTATGAAATCTGTATCGGGATGCCCGTCAAAAACTTAGGGTTGCCCCTCAAGGTCGAGGCTCCAGACTCCCCTGCCGTCGTCGTCAATCGCTTAATCCATCTGGCAAAATATCAGGCGGTACAGGCTTTAGACAACGTTGCCTCGGAGCTAACCGACGCGCTGGAATTTGAGCTGCTAGACCACAACAAACAGCCGTTTGCCAATCCAACCAATCTGGTGATCAAGCAGGGCGAAGTAGTGCATCTGCGCGTCAAAAATGCGTCAGATCAGGCGCTCAACGTGGCAGTGCTGGATCTAGAACCGACCTGGGCAATTTCGCAAATTCCGCTGGAAGGCATGA
>JBBSFA010000656.1:0-2990 GCA_038239185.1 Elainellales cyanobacterium
GGAGCCAGCCGTGTGATTCAAGGGATTGTAGCGGGGATTGGATTTTTGGGCGCTGGCGAAATTTTCTCGAAATCTAGAGAAGCCCTCAACGAAGTGAAGATTCAAGGATTGACTTCAGCCGCAGCCATTTGGGTTTCGGCATCGCTCGGCGTGGCGGCGGGGGCTGGATTGTGGTTCATGGCGCTAGTTGGGGCGATCGCCACCGTCTTCATCTTGCAGCTCGTGAAGCAAGCGGAAAAGTTTTTGGCGATCGATCAAAAAAATAGAGACGATCGGGCAAACAGAGGCGATCGCAACTAGATCCGAATCTTCAAGAACAAATCAAACAGCGACAGCAGTACCTCTACCACGATCAGAATCACAACATACCATTCCATCCGTAAGCCCGTGTTGTGCTGAAGCAAATCCAGCACTGTTTCCGCCGTGCGCGAAATTAAATCCAGCTTGCGCTCTAGTGCCAAATGCCTTTCGCGAATTTCATACTCACTTTCGAGCCGCTGATAGAGCCGTTCTAAGTCCGGGGAATCCCACAGCAGTTCTGGCTTGTCAATGATTTCGACCCGTCCCACGATCTTGTGCTGAATCAACAACGTCCTGCCCAACTGTCGTAGCAGTTCCTTGCCCCAGCGCTTATCTCTGGCGGTGCGTTGCAGGCTATCGGCAAAAGGCTCGATTTGGTCAAAGACTTCACCCGTTCCCACTTCGTAATGCGCTAACACAACGCTTTTTGCCAGCACATCCGCCACGATTTGAAATCGCCCGATGCTGAATTCTCTGAGCCAGATCACTCCATTTTCGACCCGCCCGCCATTCGATTCGTCTTGCATCACCGTAATTTCTTCAGTTTCGGGTTCTGCAAATGGCTCTACCACAAAGGGTTGCAGGTAGGTCAAAAAGGAAGCTTCTTCGATCGGATCGAGTCCAAATACCACGGCAGCACCGTAGCGAAAAATTACCGCACAGCCGCGATCGCCTGCCTGGATCACCAGCGGCATCGTGGCAAGGAGATTAGTTCGCTCTAAAGGTTTGAGTTCAAGCCGCTCTCCCAAAAATAGGGCGCGTCCTTTAACAATATTTTTGTCTGTGAAGAGTAACTTCTCCATGATCTAGATTATGACGCTTCTCTGGGCACTTTTGTAGGCAACAGAACAGGTCATTTTTCAGCACCTTTATTAGCATCTTTATTAATGCAAGCTGGATTTTGGGTATGCTGACAGACTTTTGTCCATAACGTGGCTCTAGTTCCAGGAGAACCCGTCGAATACAAAACGCGATCGCCTCCAATCATTTTGACGATCTTGACCGTGCAGACGGGACAGACTTGAACATTGGCATCAGACATAGCATGTACCCTTTTGAAACAGCTTTTCTAAGCATACTGATTTACTGACCCTGAACAAATAATCTATAGAGCACCCTTTCATTCTCCGTAAGGATGGCTCGCAAAATCGGTATAAAAAATAAAAGTTGGTAATAACAACGATGACTGTAATCCCCCAATCAGGCAACCTAGCACTGAGAGCGTTGATCGTCGCCGTCAGCCTTGATCGCCGCGAGCATCTACCATCGTTGTTGTTTGCCTGCCATTTCTTATGATCCTCAGCGCCAAACCCCCTATTCTGCCGATCGCCGCTTCACCTTTGCTGAATGATGTGCTGCAAGAGTTCGCGCAGGATCAAAATCTGCCTCGGATCAAGAAGCTGCTGCTGTTTGCCTGTACGCACATCTGGGAAAACAATTCACAGCGATTGGAGCAGGCTGATTTGCGAGATCTCTTGCAGCGATTGATGGCGATCGCGCCAACGCTGGAGCAATTGCAATCTCAACTGCACTCGATTGCCAAATCGCTAAATAAATCAGCCGAATACTCGCTGGTTGCCAACGCCATCATTAACCACATTAGTCGGCTTTATCTGGAGCAATCCACTCACCGAGTTGGGACACGCCAGCGCGACTATCAAACGGTAGTCCAACTTCTGAGCGGTGATGCTAATCTCAACCGGGTGAAGAAGCTGTTGCTGCTGGCAAGTCAGAACGTCTGGGAAACCAACCCAGAAAACTTACACCAGCTCTCACTGCTCGATCTGGTTCGGGAAGTCCACAGCTTAACCCCGACCCCAGAAAGCCTCAGAGCAGTTCTAGACAATTTAGTTAAAACGCTGAGCAAGCCGACTGAGTACGCTGCCGTTGCCGATCGCATTAGTCAGGCATTTCAGCCGCTCTACTTGGTCAAGTTTTTGCCGCCTATGCTCCCCCTAAGCTCAGATGCAACTGTCGCTTTAGAAGTAGCTTCTCCTGCCACAGCGATAGACGCTACCGAATTGATGGGATCGCAGCCACGGATTCAACCGACTGTCCACCCCATGACTTGCGTTGCTCCTCCAGAATCCAGCGATGTCCAGCAGGGAGATCTATCGGATTTATTTGATCTACGACTCGAACTGATGCGATCGGTCAATCCCTTCAAGGTCAAAATTCTGCTCTTTTCAGTCCTGCATGAACCCTTTCAGCCCGGACATGAACAGATGCTCAAGTCTCATGAATTGGATGACCTGCTGCGGATTTTGCTGCAAACTCACAAGCTGCTGAGTGAACTCAGCTCCAAGCTGTTTAGCGCTGCCCGGTTGCTGAGCGATCCGGCGGATTACTTTCAGGTGGCGCAGGCTGTGCTTCAGGCAACTCGATCGTTTTATGGGAGTGCGATCGCCAATCCGTCCAGCCAGTCTGCGGCTGACTTTAGCAATGCTGATGATGACAATCCCACCGAGTATGCCACTGGAATTGTCAACATTGAAACGAGCCTTGCGGGAACAACGGAGCCAGGGGCACGGCACAACGGAACGGCATTCCTGGAGCATACCTGTCAAATTTTGCCCTTTAAAGCACCCTGTTGAACGTTAAATCCTCTGTTGAAGGCTTAACCATGCTGAACGCTAACGAACTCCTCAAACGCTACGCCGCAGGCGAAACCCGCTTCAGTGGGGTCAACC
>JBBSFA010000657.1:0-2989 GCA_038239185.1 Elainellales cyanobacterium
GGGTGAGTTGATTGGAAAACTGGGTGGATTCGCAGCTTCCTAGCAGCCATCCCATTCCCGCTAGCCCAGACAATTGCAATAGGCGGCGGCGGTTGATCAGACGGCGTGATGGTTCGATCGAAGGCATATCATTATTCCTCAAAAAAAGCTCAAGTAAACATCGATCGAACTAACCGAAACTTACCTACTTTTAATGCTAGTAGGGAATGAACAAAGCTAAATAAAAGCACCGTTGGTACGGTCAAAAAGTGAACGACGCGAAGTGTTTGCCAGTTGATGAATAGCCCAGACAGCCAGGGAAACTGAGCAGGTTTGTACATCGCGAGTCCAGACGCGATCGCCAACACCAAAATAGGCACGATCGCTGTATAGATCACACGATGCCAAGCGTAGGCTTTACGTTTCGGGTTTTGACCGCTTTGCAAAACTTGCAGATCACTGGATGAGGCAAATCGCTGTTGCCAGCGCCGAGTAAACCCAATGTAGAGTCCGTAGGCAAGCAGGTTGAGCGCAAACAGCCACATGGCAGCAAAGTGCCAGTGCCGTCCGCCGCCGAGCCAGCCGCCGAGCAGCAGAAAACTGGGGAAATGCCAGCCTGCCCGTCCGCCAAAAACAGGATTTGCGTTGTAGATTTGTAGCCCACTGGTGATCATCAACAACAGACTAATGATATTTACCCAGTGAAAAGATTTAGCCAAAATCGCTTGCTTGGGCACAGCGGCAGGCTTTTTGGAACGTTTAATCGGCTCTGAATCATTCATAAGAAGGTTGGTAGCAAGTTCTTATAGCGGTTTATAGCGGCAAAGATGGCAGAAACGGCGCGAGCCAGAGTTGAAGCTTGACATCCCAACCTAAAAGGATGGCGATCGCCGTACCCACTACGATCGCCCCGCCGACTCGCTGCAACGCGGCAGTCCGAGAACGCAGGCTCAGCAAGCGGCGGCTCAAATAGCGTCCTCCATAGGCAATGATTAGCATGGGCAGAGCTGCCCCAACTCCATACAACAGCAGCAGCGCAAACGCTCCAAACACCTGATGGTTAACGGCAGCTAGAACCAGAATACTCCCTAAAACGGGTCCTGCACAGGGAGTCCAAAGCAGCCCCAACTGTGTTCCTAGCCAAAACTCGCCTGAAAGCCCAATCCGATCGCGCTCTTTCACCCAACTTCTGGGGAGAGCCTGCTGTAAACCGTGCCACAGCCGATCACCCCAGCGCGGAAACAAAGTCAGCAAGCCAATCAGCAGCAGTAATGCGATCGCGCTTGTCCGCAAGGCAGATGCAAAGTGAGTAAACCAGCTTGCGGTGATTCCCAACAGGCTGCCTGCGAGGGCGAATCCAGCCACCAAGCCCGCGACTAAGGCGATCGGGCCATAGCGGTGAGATTGCAGCGATCGTCCGACAACCGCAGGTAAGATCGGCAGAACGCAGGGAGAAAGCACCGTCAAAAATCCCCCCAGCAACGCTAAACCCGCAGATAGAGGAGAGGTCATTGTCGTACCGTCCTTGATTAACCCAAGAGCTGACGAATGGTTTGTTCTGTTTCGTCATATGCGCCTTCGCCAATATGGTCATAGCGAATCACACCCTGGCGATCGGCGAGAAACAGATGCGGCCAGAATTGGTTTTTGTAAGCGCCCCAGGTTTTATAGTCATTGTCTAGCGGCACTGCATAAGTGATTTTGTGTTCTTCCAATGCCGCTCGGATATTACTGACCTCTCGCTCAAACGCGAATTCTGGGGTATGAACTCCAACCACTTTTAATCCTTGGGCTGCATACTGCTGATGCCAGCGGGTGACATAGGGAAGGGTGCGCTGACAATTGATACAGGCGAATGTCCAGAACTGAATTAGAGTGACGCTTCCTTTCAGATCTGCGGTAGTCAAAGGCTCGGAGTTGAGCCACTGGCTAATTCCTTGAAACTCTGGAATAGTCATGCTTCCAGCGGGCGCAGTGGCAATTTGATTTGCGATCGGAGAACGAGTAGAACTAGCAGGCTGTCCTAAGAGTTTCCCTCCGGTATTCCGCCGCAAACCTGCTGCTGCAACGCCTGTTGCTCCTGCCATTCCTAAGCCAAGATATAGAAGTAACCGACGACGATGCCATAAGTTTCCACTCATAATTCGCACCTAGAAGTTAAGCTGAACTCAGTGGAATGGATGAAGCCCATTCCACTGAAAATATTTGTAGAAGCTTTAACCGATCGCTATTTTGCGGTGCAGCCATTTTGGCTAGCTTGAGCAGTATTTTGAGTCACGATATTATCACCGCTGCCTGCCTGTGGAGTTCCACCCTGCATCGAACCGCTGTGCATGGCATCACCTGACATGGAACCACCTTGCATCGAGCCACCTGATGTGGAACCACCCTGCATAGAACCGCCTTGCATCGAGCCACCTGATGTAGAACCACCTGATGTAGAACCACCTGATGTAGAACCACCTTGCATAGATCCGCTGTGCATGGCATCACCTGACATGGAACCGCCTTGCATCGAGCCACCTTGCATCGAACCGCCTGCCATTGCATGAGAGGTTGGGCAATTAGCCTGTGCGGGTGCTGGGCTAGCAGTGGATTGGGCGCTGACTGATTCAACCGAGGAAGCCGCAAAACCCGCAGCAAGCATCAGCCCGATCGCCATTCCTAATTTCCGGTTCATATTTTTTTTCCGCCATGAGGGTTGATTGACCTGGCGATCGCAAAGTGGAGTGCTTTCGATCGTCACGTCAATCATGGCTTAAGCCCGACCGATTCGCATGAGCCTCGGCTTAGCCTTTCCTGAGAGCTACATGAGAGTTTACGCCGCTACATCCGGTTTCATCCGCTGCCACTCTTTTCATCCGCTGCCACAGGGCAAACGCATCTTAAATGGGGAGAGACCTCTCTGGATAGATTTTAGGTGCGATGGTGAGAGAGGATAGGCTAAACCCCATCCATGCCTCCCGATGAAACTTAAACCCAAAACCAAGCTAGTTGAGCATTTTAGCGA
>JBBSFA010000658.1:0-2973 GCA_038239185.1 Elainellales cyanobacterium
AACCCCTGTTAAGAAAAGCTGAGGAGAAGCAAATGAGTTACCGCATGGATCGCCGTGCTTATGCAGAGACATTTGGTCCAACGGTGGGCGATCGCGTCCGGTTAGCCGACACCGAGCTGATCATTGAGGTTGAGCAGGACTACACTACCTACGGTGATGAGGTCAAATTTGGTGGGGGCAAGGTGATTCGTGACGGCATGGGGCAATCGCCGATTAGCAATGCCGATGGTGCGGTTGATACTGTGATCACCAATGCTCTAATTCTAGACTGGTGGGGCATTGTCAAAGCCGATGTCGGTATCAAAGACGGCAAAATTGCGGCGATCGGCAAAGCGGGTAATCCCTATATCCAGGACAATATCAACATTATTATTGGCCCTGGCACAGAAGCCATTGCTGGAGAAGGACAAATTCTTACGGCTGGAGGCATTGACAGCCATATTCACTTTATCTGTCCTCAGCAAATTGAGGTGGCGATCGCCTCAGGCGTGACAACCTTGATCGGCGGCGGCACTGGCCCAGCCGCAGGTACAGCAGCCACCACCTGCACCCCCGGACCCTGGAATATCTACCGGATGCTGCAAGCGGCTGATGCTTTTCCAGTCAATATTGGTTTGCTGGGCAAAGGCAATACGGCTCAACCTCAAGCGCTGGTTGAGCAAGTAGAAGCTGGCGTAATGGGGCTAAAGCTGCATGAAGATTGGGGTACGACACCCGCTACAATCGACACCTGCCTTAGCGTCGCCGACGATTACGACATTCAGGTTGCCATCCACACCGATACTTTGAATGAAGCTGGATTTGTGGAGGATACGATCGCCGCTTTCAAAAATCGCGTCATTCACACTTACCACACTGAGGGAGCCGGAGGCGGACATGCCCCCGACATTATTAAAGTCTGTGGTGAGTTGAACGTTTTGCCCTCGTCAACGAATCCGACTCGCCCCTACACCCTGAACACGCTCGAAGAACATTTGGATATGCTGATGGTCTGCCATCATCTCGATCGCGGCATTCCTGAAGATGTGGCATTTGCCGAATCGCGGATTCGCCGAGAAACGATCGCTGCTGAAGATATCCTGCATGATCTGGGTGCCTTTAGCATGATCTCGTCTGACTCACAGGCGATGGGTCGAATCGGTGAGGTGGTGATTCGTACCTGGCAGACGGCTCACAAAATGAAGGTACAGCGAGGTCGATTAGCAGAAGATAGCGATCGCAATGACAACACTCGCGCCAAACGCTATATCGCCAAATACACGATTAATCCTGCCATTACTCACGGAATCGCTGCCCATGTAGGCTCGATCGAGGTGGGCAAACTGGCCGATCTCTGTCTCTGGCGACCCGCATTTTTTGGGGTCAAGCCCGAAACGGTGATCAAGGGCGGCTTGATCGCCTGGGCGCAAATGGGCGATGCCAATGCCAGCATTCCCACCCCGCAGCCGGTTCACATGCGACCAATGTTTGCCAGCTTTGGCGGCGCACTGACCACCACCTCACTGACCTTTGTTTCACAGGCAGCGGTCAAGAACGAGATTGGCGATCGCCTCCATCTCAAAAAACCAACGATCGCTGTCTCTAATATTCGCCAGCTCAGCAAGCGTGACCTGAAGCTCAATGATGCTCTGCCTCAAATCGAGGTCGATCCTGAAACCTATGAAGTCCGTGCTGATGGTGAACTGTTGACCTGTGAACCGGCCATTGTTCTACCAATGGCCCAGCGCTATTTCTTGTTTTAGGCGATCGCAAACTACAGATCCGCGACTTCTAGATCTGCAACTTCTTGAACTCGACTTTAGCCATTTGAGGTTCAGTCTCAACTCAGATGAGCCTGTTGCGGGTGACGATTCTCTGCTAAGTCCAGATGGCTAAAGCTCAGGGGCAACCAGCCTTTGAAGCACGGTATGCCGCAATTTTGGAGCAAGGGTTTGCGGCTAATCTGATACCCAATCTCCCACGAGATATCTTCAAAAAACGAGGTCGCCCAAAGCGCTCTCCTCCCCGCAACTTGTTGGAGCGTCTACGGTCTCTTGGATGCTCTTATTGAGTTGTTTTCTGGTAATCCCGCACCTCTCCTTTATCAGCTTGAGTAATTACCATTTTCCAAAGCTTAACCTGCATCCAATCTGGAAATTACCTTTTCTTCAGATCACCACTGTAGTCTGAAAGACATAACTCAAACTGAGCTACCTCATGCTTCAAACCCATGTCCCAGAAGCATCTGCTGAATTAGATCTACGCCACCTGTTAGAGCAGCTTTATCGAGGACGTAATCTCCATCCGTATCGTCTTGGTCAAACTATTCAGATAACGCCTTGCGAGATTTGGGTGGTTTGCCGAGGAGTTGTACAGCTTGGAACGCTTTATGACAACGGCGAAGAGTCGTTGTTAGGGCTTGCTTGTCCGGGGATGCCTTTCGGAATTCCTCTGACTTTGATTCGCCCCTATCAGGCAACTGCTCTCACCGAAGTTGATCTGATGCGTCTGACGCTACCTGAAATAGAACAATCTCCTGCGCTCACCCAGAGCATCTTTCGCCACATGACTCGTCGGTTACAGCAAACTGAGGCAATTTTGGCATTGGTGGGCTATCGGCGGGTCGAAGATCGGCTCCGTCATCTGCTGTTGCTACTCCAGAAAGAGGTGGGGCAACCAACTCCAGGCGGCATCCGTTTGGGGATACGCCTGACCCACCAACAGATTGCCAATGCGATCGGCACGACTCGCGTTACTGTCACTCGACTTCTCAACCAGCTTCGAGAAGAAGGTTGGTTGGCGGTTGATAGCCAGCGTCATCTAATCCTGCTGGCTGTTGAAGATCTGCTTATTTCTAAATCATAGTTGGCGATCGTCAGGATGTTTGGATGGTCTAGATGATCCAAATGTCTTGGGCAAATCTATGCTTGTGTGGTAGATATTAGCCTTAGCGGAATCGTGTGGAGTCATAATCAGGGCACGATAAGAGATAAC
>JBBSFA010000659.1:0-2966 GCA_038239185.1 Elainellales cyanobacterium
AGGAGCACGAATGGCTAACCCGTTATTTTGGGGTTTCTCACTTGCCACGGCTGTAATCTGAGCAAGAGAAATATCGATCGTTCTTTCTAGATGAACAGCCCAGAGCCGCTCATACCATTCCAATTCAATTCTTAATGTTGTGTCAGTAATATTTAGGTTCATTTTTATCTAATTGAGCTATCTATTTTATACAGATATAGGACTCACCTTAAGATCAGAATAAGCCGTCAAAAATCTTGATTTCTCGATCAGTAATTTTGCACTTGCTTCCGCAGAAAGCCCAGCCATATCAAGGGTGTAAATCGAAACTTTTCGTCTTTCTAAATCATACTGATAGGTTTTGTCGTAATAGTCCAAAACCAGATCAACTGCCTCTGCTAATTTTGATTGCCTGAGCAGATCGATCGCCTGTTGAGTTCGCAATCCGCCTAATTTTTTACGAAGGCGATCGGTTGCTGTCACCAGTTCCTCAATCTCTGCTGCACCGTAGATTTTGACCAGCAGATCCACACGTTCAGCTCTAGGGCGAATAACTTGCAAAATCGGAGCCTGCATCATCTGTGTAAAGATGGCATCTGGCACCCGACACAGCCCGATTCGACGGCTCTCTGCCTCGATCCAGACGGGATACTCAGGATCGAAAGCCAACCACTGCATCGCGACCAAATTCTCAAACTGTTCGTTTGTGGGCTGGGGCGGCAAACCCAGACTGCCATAGCTGCTGCCGCGATGATTCGCCAATGCTTCCAGATCCAAAACCTGTTCACCCTCAGCAGTAAGGGCAGACAAAATCTCGGTTTTGCCAGTTCCTGTCCTTCCGCCCAGTGTGATCACGGTTCGGGGAATTTGAGCGGCAGATAGAACCCAGTTGCGAAAAGCCTTATAGCCTCCGGTCAAAGTCGAGAGGTTGAATCCTGCCATCTCTAACATCCAGGCGACTGAACTACTCCGCATTCCGCCTCGCCAGCAATGAAGGCGAACCTGACGATGCGGGGACAATTCTTTGGCCTGAGCAATAAAGCTGGCAAATTTGGGTCCGGCGATCGCAAACCCCAACTCCACTGCCTGATCTCGCCCCTGCTGTTTGTAACAAGTTCCGACTTGTGCCCGTTCGTCGTCGTTAAACAGCGGAAAACTGACCGCGCCCGGAATGTGACCCTGAGCATACTCGCTCGGACTTCGCACATCCAGGATGATGCCAGGAGCATTGAGAAAGTCGAAAGTGGTCAGGGAGACGGGCATGGGGTAGGCAGCGGCAAGGGAATTGCAGAAGAGTGCAGAGGGTTTAGGGATGAGACTTACTTGATCGTAATCGGTGATTGTCCTGGCTGTGAGGGCAGGACGCGACCGATGATGCGGCTATCGAGATAGCCTTTATCTTGTAGAGTTTTGAGGCAGGCGATCGCCCGCTCTTCAGCTACAGAAGCCAACAGTCCGCCAGAGGTCTGGGGGTCAAACAACAGAGGATAGAGATGATGACCGCTGAACTGCTCGACATTTTGAAGATGGGCTGCTGCCCGGAGGTTCTGGGGATAGAGTGAGCTGACGATCCCTTGCTCTAGTGTCGCTGTCGCACCGTCTAGAACGGCGATCGCTTCTAATTCCAGTTCGACTGCGACCTGTGACGCTTGCACCATTTCTGCCAGATGTCCTAGCAACCCAAATCCGGTGATGTCAGTACAGGCGGAAACCTGATAGTGCTGGAAACAGGCAGCGGCAGACTGGTTCGATCGCAACATTGAGGCGATCGCTGCTTCGATCCAGCGTCCTTTGGCTTTGAGACGCATGTCAGCCGCAAACAGCGTACCCGTGCCCAGCGCTTTGGTCAGAATCAGGACTTCGCCAGGTTTCATGCCGCTTTTTCGCAGCAGACGATCCGGATCGGCCAGACCGTTACAGGATAGACCAAACGATAGCTCGGTTCCTTCGGTTGTATGTCCGCCGATCAGATTAGCCTGGGCGGTCTGGAGTACCTTGACTGCACCAGCGAGTAACTGATACAGCATTTCTTCCTGTTTGGCTTCCAGCGCATTGGGGAGGGTGGCGATCGCCAGCGCACTCTGCGGCATGGCTCCCATCGCAAAAATGTCGCTGAGACAGTGATTGGCAGCAATTTGACCAAATAGAAATGGGTCGTCAACCAGTGCCCGAAAGTAATCGATCGTCTGCACCAGAACGCGATCGCCTGGAATCTGAATCACAGCCGCATCATCTGGCGCATCTAGCCCAATCAAAATATCTTCCCGGCGTACCTCTGGCTGATCCTGCTGGATGCGTTGCAGAACTTTTGATAGGACAGCGCTACTGATTTTGGCACCACAGCCTGCACAGCGCATCGGTGGTGATGAGCTGGGGGTTGGGGACGATCCAGTTCTCTCACTTTCCTCATCTCCCATTGCTTTCAAATTCGTGAACTGCTGCATAAATTTGCGATCGATCGCATCCTTCCATTGCCACAGCAACGGATAGGGACCCAAGCCGATCGCGTCACGGCAAGCGATCGCTGACTCGTTTCCCGTTCCAATCAGAAGCAGATATTTTTTTTGAGGAACGAAATGACGCAGCGGCTGGTTCTGGAGGGCGCGGCGCAGATTTTGAGCTAGAGGTTTGCCCTGACGAACCGCAAACACACCTGCTTTAGGACGAGGGTGATGAATCATCGTGGCCACATCGCCAGACGCAAAGACTGGGGGATGAGAAGTCGATTGCAGCGTATCTTTGACCTGCACAAAGCCATGCTCGTCGGTGGCTAGACCCGATTCTCGCAGCCAAGACGCAGCCGCAGCCTGAGTCACCCAAAAGACGCGATCGCACTTCACCGTCAAGCCTGACTCGCAGCGAATCAGGTCGGGCTGTACTTCAGCCACCGATTCCTGTAAATGTAGGTGAACTCCAAGATGGGTTAAAAGATGCTGAACCCGATCGCTGACCCAGCGATTCTGTAAGGGCAGCAGGCGATCGCCGCG
>JBBSFA010000660.1:0-2961 GCA_038239185.1 Elainellales cyanobacterium
AGCACTCCTTTTTCAGAACTTCGTTTGTCTTCTGAGTCGATCGCCGCAGTGAGTAGAGATGCCGGATTTTGTGCAGTTTCTTGAAGCCACAAATCTTTAAAGTGAGCTTGACAGACCTCAGTGAATATACTAAGTTGTCAGCAAGAACAGTAGGTCATCAGCAGGACTGAAAATTAGGGCTTGCTAGATTTGCTTTATTTCAACGTAAAGCCTGATGTATTGCGTTTAGAGGAGTTCCTGAGCCGTAACCCGATTCAGCCCCTTATCTATCGTCCGCCGCAACTCATCGCAGCAAAACTGCCACGACATGACTATCACAGAATAGCTGTCACGATAAAAATTTTCTCGTGCTAAAGAGTTTTGATAGAACGCCGCGTTTTGTCAAAAAACGCCGTCTGCCTCAAAATTAGCGATCGCCAAATTCCAAATACTGCTTTACAAGGCTTGCTCTAGAGTCTTGTAGATAGCTTTCTAAAATCTTTCTAAAATTCCATCCGTTAAGTCCTGCTTTCCAGTGCAGCATGACTCATTCGCAATCTAATTCATTCCCTAGAAGACTGTAGCTAACTTTTGTAAATTATTTTTGGAGGTTTAACCCCTTCTTTGACTATCCGCAGCAGTATTAGCCTTGCTAATACCGATCGCCGTTTTATCCATACTTATCGAAAGATGGGCTTATCGAAAGATAGGGCATTTTACGATATCCCAGACCTTTGCATAATTTCAACAGACCTATTCCTATACGAACTTATCAAAGCACTTATCAAAGCTATGAGGCTACACAATGAACCAAAGTCTCAGGGTTGGGGAAAACCTTGATATTCCAAACTCACAGAATATCCTGAAACCTCCTTTAGCCATCTCTAAATTCCTTACCCTAGCTCAAATAGATTCAGGTTTAATCTTAGAACTCAGCCAAAGCTTCAGCATTCACCAATTTCAACTCGGCGAAGAAATCTTAGATATCCGTTTAAATTTATCAGGTTCAACTCAAGATTCTGTTCAACGTGAGCAATACGAGCAAAATCCTGACTCAAAAAGCCCGATCGACTTTTATTTAGTCTGCCAAGGGCAAGTGCGGTTGCTCTGTCACCCGCCTGAGTCACGCGAGACTACGGCTTTGCTTCTCGGTGCAGATGAAAGCTTCGGCGCAGATCGATTGTTTTGTGACCCAGGTGAGCGGGTGCTGCCTTACCGCGCGATCGCCGCTAGTCCAGTCCAAGTTGCGAAGCTTCCTGCCGATACTTTAGTGTTTTGGCTAAAGCAATTTCCACAACTGTTTGAACACCTTTTGAGTCAGACACAACTGCGACAGCGTTTGATCTTTTTCAAGACCTCCTCTGCGCTGCGATCGCTCTCTAGCCTTCAGCTCAAACAATTTGTACCGCATCTGTCTGAACTCATCCTTCCTGCTGGAAAACCTTTGGCAGAATCAGCTCCGGGTTCCCTAGGGCATTTTTGGCTGCGGCAAGGGAAAGTGGCAATCCCGCAAAATCAGTTGAATTTGCCCGCGCTTGCTAGCGACTGGGGCTATCCAGACCCAACGCCTACCGACTGGATCGCCCAAACCGATTTGTCGGTTTACAGGCTATCGGCTGAAGCGTGGAAAACCGCTCAATCCCTAGTTCCAGCGCTTAGCCCAGCCTCTGACGCGATAGATTTTTCTGCTCAAACAAACGGCGATCGCAACGGCAAGGCTTCAGGCGAGAGCAGACCGATTGTGAGTCCTGCTAAACCCGCTGCTAGCCCTCAGATGAGGCAAATCCAGCGTAGCCAAGCGCCAATTCAGTTGCCCGCAGCAGCATCCTCCGCATCGTCTGTTGAGCCGCCCAAAGACCCTGTGGTGTTCCCCAAACCGCTGAACCGTCGGTTGCTCAATTTATTCGATCGCTATCCCTGGATTGAGCAGCAAAGTTCTTCCGACTGCGGCGCGGCTTGTCTGGGCATGATCTGTCGCTATTGGGGCAAGCAATTTCCGCTGTATATGCTGCGAGAGCAGGCAAACGTAGGACGTTCTGGGGCTTCTCTCAAAAATCTGGCGATCGCCGCCGAGAATTTGGGGCTGGAAGCCCGACCTGTGCGAGCCAGCTTAAATCGCCTAGCCGAACAGAAAAAGCCCTGGATTGCCCATTGGGAAGGCATCCATTATGTCGTGGTTTACCAGGTTACTGCCAAACGGGTGATCATCGCTGATCCAGCAGTGGGAAAGCGATCGCTCTCTCGGCAGGAATTCCAAGACCATTGGACAGGCTATGCCCTGCTGATTGAGCCGACTGAGCGGCTGCAAAGCACAGAGATTAAAAAACACGCCTCTCTGGGCAGATATTTATCTGCACTGTCGCCCTATCGGGCTTTGATCGTGCAGATCATTTTAGTCTCTCTGCTGATTCAGGTTTTTGGGTTAGTCACGCCGCTATTTACCCAAATTATTCTGGATCAGGTGGTGGTTCAGAAAAGTTTGTCGGCGTTGAATATCTTCACGCTGGGACTCCTGCTTTTTAGCGTTTGGAATCTCTGCATGGGATCGGTGCGGCAATATCTGCTGAGCTATTTTTCCAATCGCATTGACCTGACTCTGATCAGCGGCTTTATTCGCCATACTCTGACGCTGCCGCTGAAATTTTTTGAATCTCGACGAGTTGGTGATATTCTGACGCGAGTTCAGGAAAACCAGAAAATTCAGCGGTTCTTGATTGGGCAAGTTGTCCTAGCTTGGCTGAATTTCCTGACTGGATTTGTCTACTTGGGGCTGATGCTCTACTACAACTGGCGGCTGACGGTGCTAGTGCTGGCACTGATTCCGCCGATCGTGCTGCTGACCCTGATTGCCACGCCTTTTCTTCGCAAAGTCTCGCGGCAAATCTTCAATGAAGCTGCCGATCAAAACTCCTTGTTAGTAGAAATAATGACTGGCGTGGCAACCATCAAAGCAGCGGCGGTTGAGCAAGAGCTGCGCTGGCG
>JBBSFA010000661.1:0-2960 GCA_038239185.1 Elainellales cyanobacterium
CGGTTCAGGATGCCCGTGATAGGAGAAATCTGTAGTTGAAAAAATCACGCAGCGGTTGAAGATCGGCAAAATTTTCTTGCCGCACTGGGTGAAATCTTTGTCCCATAGCTCTAAATGTCCGCCGTAGGACTCTTCCCAATCTTTGTTCAGATAGATCAGCAGGTTCAAGCGGCGATCGAGGCGCAGGCGATCGTTGCGATTGAAATCAACGTGCATTTTGAGGAAGCCACCGCGCTCAATCTGGTGTAACCCGCCGCCCATAAAGTGCGGATCGGGAAGTAAGCCCTCAATGCTAGTCAACCGCTCTAGGAAGGTGATAAAGGTAGAAGAGTTGAGCTGATAAAGCAGAGAGCGAGTCGCGTCGCCCATTTGCAGCTCTGACTTAGAGGCTAGCTTTTTTTCTCCGGACGCATCAAACTTTTGCCAATCGATATCGTGCGCCTTGGGAAATTCATTGAGAACTTCGTTTAGCGGCGCTTCGGGCAAAAAGTTGTCAATCACGACATGGGGAAACGGACTGGCAGATTGATACGCTTCGCGGTTTTTCTCTGCCAAGTCACTGAGATAGGCTGGATCGAAACAATAGCTTGAACTTAGCTGCACACTTACCTCCAAAATCTGATACTTCAAAGCGCAGAAAGATCAAGCGCAGAAGTACCGTCTTTTCTATATGATCCATCAGCTCAAGGATACCAAAAGTCTAATTGGGATTTCGGAGTAGGTAAATTCACCTTTATCAAAACTTTGACTGTTTCTCATCTACAGTTCTGTTTTGCCCACTGGATCAAACTTGGCAAAATCCCCCCGATCGCGCCGCTCGATCGCCGTTTTCAAAGCGGACTCAAACAAATCAACTGCATCTTCCAAACTGTAGCTTGTAACCCGCGTATAAGCCGTCTCAGACATGGTTTTCCACTCGCTTTCTGAGAATTTGCAGAGTTGGACGATCGCCTTTGCCATATCTTCTGGATCTTCAGGCTTGACCAGCAGTCCGGCTCCCTCTGCCAACAGTTCAGGAGCCGCGCCAGCGGGTGTGCCGATCACCGGGGTACGACATGCCATTGCCTCCAGGATGGGCAGACCATAGCCCTCGCTGCGGCTGCCAAACAGCCAGCCATCACATTTGGCATAGAGATCTTTCAGCGTGGACTGCGGCGGGCGAAACGCGAACTCTGAATTGGGCGGCAATGGTAAGTCAGGGGACAACTCGTTGCTGCTAAAGGCGACTAACCGCAGGTCTGGAATCTGCTGAGCGGCTATTTCAAAGGCTTTGAGACTAATATCGCAGCCTTTCCAATGGGCTGAAGAGTAAGTCATGCCCACAACTGGAGTCGGCTGCTTGGTGCGAGGCGGCGCATAGAACTGGGCAGTATCGACGCTGTTGGGAACGAGCGAAACGACTTCATCGTGGTATCGAGTTCGCATTAAGTCTTTGAGCCACTGGGCGATCGCGATTTTGTGCAGGGGCAGTTGGTAGCTAGAGGCGGCTTGGGCTTTGGGCAAATAATCGAAGACTTCATGATGTTGAATAAAATAGGCTTTTGCGCCTTTGCTCGGCGAAAGATTGGCAACCCAATCTGCGGTTTCCCACCAGGTCGCAATCACCACATCGGCATCGGGCAGATCGGCATCAACAACGGGACGGAAGCCATCAATCAAATAGTGTGGGACATCCAAATGGTCGAAATGGGAGGGTTCATCATCTGGAGTCAGCCATCCCTCACCTTTGAGCAAGGCTCGCGCCCGATCGCGCAGCTTAATTTCTGGCTTGGCACGGGACACCACCACCACTTTATGCCCTCGCTTGCGGAGGCAATCTCCATAGGTGGCAACAATCCGATCGCCGCCCGAAAGACTGAACGCGCTCGCCATCACAAAAGTAACTCTCATCAAAAAAGTCTCCAACGATCCCAGGCACAGTGAAAGCGGCACAGTGTGAGCGAAGTCGCGCCGAAGCTTCAGCGGATTTCCGATCGCGCTAGCTCACGAAACACATCTGTAAAACGGTTTTAGTCTAACAGAATTTATCGCAGTGGCAGGCAATAGCGATCGCTGTTCCAGGTGATGTTCCAGGTTCCAGAACCCGCTATGCTAAGTTTTATAAACTCCAATCCAACGAGCAGACCCTATGATTGACATCGACAGCCTCATTACCCAGATTCCAGCACAGATTAAAGTTTGGAGCCAGTTTGCTCACCCGCTGTTGATGTGGGTGCTGCTGGGACTCACTTTCTATGCGCTGTATTTGGGGGTGCAGATTCGTCGCACCCGTGCCGCAGAGGGCGATCTGAAAAAAGAATTAATCAAAGGCAGATTCACGATTCGCCATCATCAGATCGGCTCGGTTTTGCTGGCTTTGATGGTGCTAGGGACGATCGGAGCAATGGCGGTGACTTATGTCAATTCAGGCAAGCTATTCCTTGGCTCTCACCTACTGGTAGGCTTAGGCATGACGGGCTTGATTGCCACTTCTGCTTCCCTCACGCCTTACATGCAGAAAGGTCACAACTGGGCGCGCTATAGCCACATCGGCTTAAACATGGCGTTGACTGGGTTGTTCCTCTGGCAGGCGGCAACTGGGATTCAGATTGTCCAGCGCATTATAAGCAAGATGTAAGCAAACTCTAAGATGGTTTACGCGATCGATTTTGGCACTAGCAACACCGTAGTCGTCCGGTGGAATCCAGTGACTCAACAGCCGGAAACGCTAGCTTTGGGCGACTTGTCCCTGAAGCTAGCGGAGAATCCGCCTTTGATTCCCAGCCTGCTCTACGTCGAAAATGCGACGACTCAACAAGTCCTAGCCGGACAGACCGTGCGCGATCGCGGCTTTGACTTGAATAGCGATGTGCGATTCTTCCGCAACTTCAAGCGCGGCATTGGCACAGAGATTCAGGGCTTTTTGCCAGAGCTAGATGGGCAAGCAGTCACGTTTGAGCAGGCGGGTCAGTGGTTTTTGA
>JBBSFA010000662.1:0-2960 GCA_038239185.1 Elainellales cyanobacterium
GGCTTAGGCAGCGGGTTTGGCAGCGGGCTAGTTTGCAGGACTTTTTCCCAGGACAGAGCAAAGCTGGCCGTGTCGCGGCGATCGAAGTAGTTAAAGCTCAGATCATACTGTCCGGCAGGCAGCTTGTAGGTAAATTCCTGAGTCTGAGTGCCTTCTACCCACTTTCGCTTGGGGGTAATCGCATAAACTTTGCTGCCATCTTGGCGTTTAGCAAAAAGCTGGAAGCCATCGTCACCGGATACGCGAAATTTGTACTGGCTGCCGTCAAACGTCGCTGTTGTGGTGGATTGCAGCGCAAAACTATCGTGCGGCAGGCGATAGCCATCGCTGACGTAAGTTCCTGTGCCCCAGTTGAAGGCAATGCCCGGTTTGCCATCGCTGCGAAGGTTGGAGCCAAGGTTAATTCCGCCGATCGCCAACTTATTCCCCAGCCCACCTTTGGCAAAGTCGATCGCTGGCATATCAGTCTGGCTATTGTCCCAGCTAAACAAAGTGGTTTTCCACTGCTGCGAAGCATCGGCGTTATCTTCAAAAGGCGCGGCTCTGGTGATGCTGAACTGAAGCGATGCTAGATCGCTATTGTTGTAGTAATCGATCGCGATCGGCACAGTCGATTTGCCGTCACTATAAAAGTAACCCGAATGGGGAACGGCAGATTGATTCACCCACTGATCAATCACCGTTTGCTTGCCGACTTTGACGCGAATCCCGTCATCTGATTTGACCTGAACGTGATAGAGTCCCGGCGGCAAGTTGCGCTGGGTGGTGAATCGCGCCGAGAAATTATCGATCGGCGTTTGGGCAGACGGATTCGCGTTCCAGTCGATCGCCAAATTCAAACTGCCGTCGCCTACATATCCGATCGCGGTTGGCTTGCCTGTCAAAGTGCGATCGCCAAAATATTTGACCTGAAACAAACCCATTGACTCAGATTCGACATCGAGCTTATACTTTGTCGTATCAGCCGCCGATCCGGGTGAGACTCTAAGATAGTAAGTTCCTTTATCTAACTGCGCCGAAATTTTATCCTTGCGCGTTCCCAAATGGGTCGAAGCGGTGATTACTTCGCTCGCATCTAGCCGACCATTGCGATCGCGATCCTGCAACAGTGCGACATCTGCGTTGGCTTTCAAGGGCTTCAGAGAGGCGTTGAAGCTGCTGCGATCGCCAATCCGAAAGCGGTAAAGATCGTCTGGGTGGCGTTTGCTAAGAGCACCTGTCTGGGTTTGAGTCAGGGGGCTGAGAGTGAGCGATCGAGCATCAGTCAGGGAAGAACGGTTTTGCATAGCGAGTTAACCGAAAGCATTGCTTCGGCTGCATTAAAGCCTGTGTATTTCTCTCGACGCAGGCTATTTTTGTAGAGTTCCAGTCACTCGCGAACTCACCTATGGCGCTTCATCTGAATCTGGCGGTATTTCTGGTGGATCAAAGCATATGCGATCGCCCCCAACGCCCGTAGGGGCACAGCATTCGGCAGCCATCTCTTGACTTCACAAGAACCGATCGCCCGAATGCCGTGCCCTCAACCCCCGGTCACATCAATAAATTTTCGACCCCCTAAAGCCGCAAACCGCGCTCGATCCGCAAATAGTCCCGCTCCACCTCTTCCCAAAGCGATCGATTCTCTGGATCAGCCTTCATCGCCTTCTGCAAATAAGGGCGCGCCTCATCATATCGCCGCCGATCGAGCAACTCCCTTGCCCAGCCGTGATACGCTTTCGCCTGCGCCTTACCGAGATCCGGATCGTTTGGCAACCGACTTGCCAGCCCGTCCAGATGTCTGGCTGCCTGCTGCCACTGCCGCTGCTGCAATAGCGAAAAAATTAGCTCCAGCGATCGCTGCTTCAGCCGCTCCTGCTCCGGAGTCAAATGAGGCGATCGCGATGCAGCGCGCTTAACGTACACTTTGGGATTTCCAGAGCTTGCAGAAACAGACTCGTGGCGATTGGCTGGCTGCGCTCCGTTCTCTAAGCCCTCTAGCAAAGTCTCGTAAGCCTGGTTGATCTGGATGAATCGATCGGCAGCTTGGCGATCGCCCGGATTGCGATCGGGGTGATATCGCTTCACGAGCTGGCGATAGGCTGACTTAATCTCTTCTAGCGTTGCCTGAGGCGTTAGCTCCAGGACTCGATAACACTCCGTTAAATCAGCGGAAAAACTCTCCATCGCTTTGACTATAAAAATTGACTATAAAAAATGTCTTACAGTCCAGGATAAGCGAGCGAATTGGCAACCGTGTGGCACAGCATTGTCAAACTCGCGATCGCCCAATCTCCAGTAGTTACTTGCCACCCATCCCAGGCACAAATTGCAGCAGCATTCCGGCGATCGAACCCAAGAATCCCAGAAAACCGCCGCCGCTGCCGTTGCCGCCGCTATGACCGCCGCTGGTAGAACCGCCACTCGTCGGACTTGCCGAAGCCGCATCCCCCCCATAGCGAGGCCCTCGCGCTTCTGCCTGCTGGATTGCCTGAATCCCTTCTACGAACTGAGTCGAAACCGCCTCGCCCTGCGTATTGCCTTGCGCCAGATAGAGCGTTTGGGCTTTCTTGGCATCCTCTAGCGCACCAGGGCGATCGCCCATCCGAAACCGCGCCACGCCCCGCGCCAACACCGCATGAGCAAAATCGGGCTTCTGCGTCAGGGCTTGATTATAGTTGGCGATCGCATCTCGAAAATTGCCGCGCTGCGCCTCTGTCAAGCCAATCACATAGAGATTTTCAGGCGTAGCGATCTGACTCGGTAGCCCAACCGCACCCAACAAATTTGCCCCATCCACATTCGCCCCATCCCAAACCGCCCCCGTCAAAACCGCCCCGCGCAGATCGGCTTTCTGCAAGTTCACACCGCGCAGATCGGCATTGCTCAAATTGGCGTTGAACAAAACCGCGCTTTGCAGATTCGCGCCTCGCAGGTTTGCCCCTTGCAGCCTTGCGTTGCTCAAATTGGCGCTGCTCAAA
>JBBSFA010000663.1:0-2955 GCA_038239185.1 Elainellales cyanobacterium
ATCATTCCTGCCAATATCAATCACCCGAATTTAGAACCCATGGCGATCGGCATTGCCTCTAGATGCAAGGTCAATGCCAATATTGGCGCTTCACCCAACTCTTCTGATTTGCAAACGGAAGTTGATAAGCTGAAGCTGGCAGTCAAGTATGGCGCAGATACCCTGATGGATCTTTCGACGGGCGGCGGCAACCTAGATCAGATCCGGATGGCAATTATCCAGGCTTCACCGATTCCGATCGGCACAGTGCCCGTTTATCAGACATTGGAAAGCGTGCATGGGGCGATCGAGCAACTCACGCCGGATGATTTTCTGCATGTGATTGAAAAACATGCTCAGCAAGGGGTGGACTACCAGACGATTCATGCGGGAATTTTGATCGAACACTTGCCTTTGGTGCGCGATCGCCTCACCGGAATTGTTTCGCGCGGCGGTGGCATTTTGGCACGGTGGATGCTGCATCATCACAAACAAAATCCGCTCTATACGCACTTTCGCGACATCTGCGAGATTTTTAAGAAGTACGATGTTTGTTTAAGCCTTGGCGATTCACTCCGTCCCGGCTGCACCCACGATGCCTCAGATGCCGCACAGCTTGCCGAACTGAAGACATTGGGGCAGTTGACCCGCAAAGCCTGGGAACAGGATGTGCAGGTGATGGTCGAAGGTCCAGGACATGTGCCGATGGATCAAATTGAGTTTAACGTCCGCAAGCAGATGGAGGAATGCTCTGAAGCTCCCTTCTATGTCTTGGGTCCCCTCGTGACAGACATTGCGCCAGGCTACGACCACATCACTTCCGCGATCGGCGCGGCGATGGCAGGCTGGTATGGTACGGCGATGCTGTGCTACGTCACCCCCAAAGAGCATTTGGGCTTACCGGATGCCGAAGATGTGCGGAATGGCTTGATTGCCTACAAAATTGCCGCCCACGCCGCCGACATTGCCCGCCACCGTCCGGGAGCACGCGATCGCGATGATGAGCTGTCACGGGCGCGCTACAACTTTGATTGGAACCGCCAGTTTGAGCTGTCGCTCGATCCCGATCGCGCTAAAGAATATCACGATGAGACATTGCCAGCAGACATTTATAAAACGGCGGAGTTCTGCTCGATGTGTGGTCCTAAGTTTTGCCCGATGCAAACCAAAGTCGATGCCGAGGCATTGACTGAGCTAGAGAAATTTCTGGCGCGGGAAGCTGTGAGCTAGGGGTTTAAAGCTGGGGTTAGCTAGAATAGCTGGGGTTAGATCAAAGTCTGACCCCAGCTATTTCGCCTATTTTCTGCAAAGATTAGACAATCGATCGCAGAAAGATAGGCAAAATCACGGTTGCAATTCTCCCTCAATTTTTGCGTAATTTGAAGCTTGTAGAATGTGTCGGAACTTAGAGTCCGATCGCATCTGGTAGGCTTTCAGCATCGTCGATCGCATCTGGGCGATCGGGCAATGGATGCCACCAAAATAGAGCAGCTAGGAGCGCTGAACCGATGGCAAATCAAAAAGTCCTGATTGTGGACGACAGCAAATCAATTCGGATGCAAGTCCGGGAGATGCTGCCTAAAGGGAGCTTTGAAGTTCTAGAGGCGGCGGACGGTATGGAAGGACTGGAGATGATTAATCGAGAAGCGCTTAGCTTGATTCTGATTGACTTCTTTATGCCTCGGATGAACGGCTGGGAAGTGGTGCAAAAACTCAGCGATCATCCCAAATTCAAAAATATTCCTGTCGTGATGATGTCTGGACGGCGCGAAGATGTGGAGCAAGCCGTCCCGGAGCAGTTCAGCTACTTCGAGTTTGTCGGCAAACCGTTTGAGCAACCTCTTTTGGTGCAAGCGATCAAGGCAGCGATGGCAAAAGCCAGAAGCCGCCAGCAGAGCGCCCAAGCCAGCGGGCAGCCACAAGTGGTCACACAGGTCACACAACCAACGGGTCAAGCGGTGACGCAGCTAGCGGCACAAACGGCAAAGCCTGCTAATGTAGCCGTGCCCGCTGGTGCCAACGCTGACCTGCAAACGCTGCAAGCTGAAATGCGATCGCTCCGCCAGGAAAACACACAGCTTCGCACTGAAGTAGACAGCCTCAAGAAGCAAGTCACGCAAATTATGACCTTCATCCGGCAGCGGATGAAATGATTGCCGTTAGTCTCCTACTTGTTAATCTTCCACTTCTAGTCCTGCGACCGTAGCGGCGCAGAAAGCAAAAGCAGCAATCAGCGGCATCGGAGATTCCAACAGGCAAGTTGAAGAAATTGCCACAATCGTAGAGGCGATCGCCGCAAAGCACCAAATTCTTTCGTTATCTGTGAGTCCATACTGCTGCTTGAGTAACCGCAACGCCTGGGTAGGAATCGGCACAGGCATCACACCGTTCGGCGGGAATGCCCAGTACTCGTTGCGTCTCTCCAAAAAAGGCTCACTCCAGCCGTTTTCAACGCACCAATTTTCGATCCAGGTGAAGCAGTAGTGATTCATAAAGACAAGGTTGGTGGAAATGAACAGGGGATCAATGAAAGCGCGACTGAAGCCAAGAGACTGATAAAACTCCATTGACTAAAAATAAATTGACTCCAGCAAGCTAGCCATGGAGTCAATTGATTGCGCCTATTGAAGTGTGAAATCCTTGTTTATAGAAGCTAACAGAGGTCAGCCCGATCCGGGTTTTGCTAGATAACAAAATTTACATTGCATCGGACGGCGCGGCTTCAAGCGGGTGAATCAAAAAGGCGTACTCTTGCACGATTTGATTGCCGAGTAAGTGCTGCTGAATAATCTGCTCGATCACTTCGGGCATGGCGCTGTGATACCAAACGCCGTCCGGGTAGATCACCAGAATCGGACCCTGTTGGCAAACGCGCAGGCAGTTGGCTTTGGTGCGGAAAATGCAGGAGGGGCGATCGATCGTCGGTTGATCTAGCCCTAGCTGCTTTAAGCGCTTTTTCAAATAGTCCCAAGCCTC
>JBBSFA010000664.1:0-2954 GCA_038239185.1 Elainellales cyanobacterium
ATCGCACCTCTACTCCGTCGGGGATGGGCAAGGCTGCGAGTCGGGGCAGAATTGCCGCTCCTAGTCCCTGCGCCACCATGCTGACGATCGTGGAGTCTTCTTTGATTTCATAGGCGACTTTGAAAGATTGCTGCCACTGCGCCCAGTGATTTCGCACCGCCGAAGTGCATTCTGCATAGTTGTACAAAATAAACGAGTAGGCGGATAGCTCTTGCCAAGTTAGCTCGTCCGGCACAGGCGTTTTGCAGAACGGCAGCAGCACCACAAACTCGTCTCTAGTAATCTCCCAAGTCTCAAACTCGTCCGATCGCGGCAGTGGCAGTAGCCCCAAATCTACCTTGCCTTCCCGCAGGGCTTGCTCGACTCCAAGCGGTTCGACTTCGGTCAGGGTGACTTCAATCCGGGGAAAGCGCTGGCTGAACTGCGCCAGTTTGGACGGCAGCAGATGCGTCGCGGCACTGCGAAAGGAGGCGATTCGGACTCGCCCGCCGTCTAGCCCCTTGGCAAGATTAATTTCGTGGTCAATATTTTCTCGCGTCTGCAAAATGTGGCGGGCATGATGCAACACTCGTTCGCCTACCAAAGTCGGATAAGCACCGAAGCGCCCGCGTGTGAGTAAAGAGACACCTAGTTCGGCTTCCAGGGAGGCGATCGCTCGGCTCACGGCGGCTTGGGAAGTGTCTAGTTTCAAGGCTGCGGTGGAAAAACTGCCGCAGTCCACGACAGTCAGTAAAATCCGTAGATGCAGGATATTCATTGTGACATCTATTCAGTTTCCGAATGGATGTGAATCGCCAGAGGGTTTGATCCTACTGCACAGACAGGGTTTAACTAGAGACAAGCGCGTTAATTTATCTACACATTTTACACGCTTTGCATTTTTTGTTACTTTTGCTACTTTGGCGCAGGAGCCAGTCTGATGTTTGAACTGATACCCTACCAAAAATTTCGTGATACTCCCAGCGTGCGCTTTTTTGATGTCACGATCGCCGACTCCAATGCTCGCGATCTGGTATTTCATGAAGGTGCTGCGGTGAGTCCAAATAACGATCCAGAAGGCTCTTGGCAGTTTTATCTGCACCCGAATCAGGAAGACAATTTGCTGACATTATCCGGCGGACGTACCTTCTATCTTGTCAATCTTTCCTGGGAAAATCCGTTTCACATTGTCCGACTAGAAGCCAACGGCGATATTTTACGAATTCCACCGGGCACTTTCCATCGATCGGTGTCTGATGCCACGGGTTCGCTGGTGCTGAATCAAGCGGTTCGCACGGCTAGAGCGACGGTTGCCAGCGAGTTTCGGGTCTACAACAGCAGCGAGATTCCGTCGCTGTTGCAGGCGACATCGCAATTGGCTTCTCCCCCACAGTTTCATAGAAACAATTGCGATCAGCGTCAGGTGGCTTAGGCGGTCGGGCGGTTTGAGATGCGCCCCCTCATCGCAACCGCTAACTCTTGGCTAGCTCAGCACCAAATTATCTCGATGCACGATCGTCTCTTCGCCCGCATAGCCCAAAATCTTCGGGATCTCATCCGATCGCTGACCGCGAATTTTTTGTAACTCCACGCTGCTGTAGTTGACAATGCCACGCGCGATCTCTTGACCCGCCACATCGCAAAGTTGTACCGCATCCTGACTCTGAAACTCGCCCTCCAGTTCAGTAATTCCGGCAGCCAGCAAAGATTTACCCGCCTCTCGGACTGCTTTAACGGCTCCCGGATCGAGATACAGCCGTCCGGCAGGAATTAGCCCATGAGCAATCCAGCGCTTGCGGGCATTCACCGGACGCGGCTGCGGCTCAAACTGGGTTCCCAGCGGTTCACCCTGAAGAACCTTCAAAATGTTCTGTGGCGATCGCCCCTCTGTAATCACCGTGCGGATTCCAGCAGTCGTCGCAATTCGTGCCGCCGCAATTTTGGTGATCATGCCGCCTGTACCCCAGCCCGTGCCGCGATCGCCCACCTCGACATTCAAGGCCGCTAGCTGATCGATTTGGCTCACCACCGAGATCGGCTGGGCATCGGGATTGGAGCGCGGATCGGCAGAATAGAGGCGATCGACATCGGTGAGCAAAAACAACCAGTCTGCTTCAACCAGGCTGGCGACCATTGCCGACAGCGTATCGTTGTCGCCAAACTTGAGTTCTTCGATCGCCAGCGTGTCATTCTCGTTGACGATCGGCACGATCCCCAGCTTCAAAAGCTGCCGAAACGTGCGGTAGGCATTGACATAGCGGCTCCGCTGCACCAAATCACTACGGGTCAACAGCACCTGTGCGATCGGCTGCCGCAATTCAGTAAACAGATCGTCGTACACTCGCATCAGTCGCCCTTGCCCGACTGCCGCTACCGCCTGCTTCATGGCGATCGTTTTGGGTCGCTCCGTAATTCCCAACCGGGCACAGCCCACCCCGATCGCTCCCGACGATACCAGCACCACTTGATGCCCTGCCTGCCGCAACTGGCTGAGCGTTTCTACCAGTTGGGCGATCGTCGCTAGGGCTAAAAATCCGGTGTCCGCTTGAGTCAGACTAGAGGTTCCAATTTTGACAACAATCGTTTCAGACATGACGATCGAAAAAATCCTGGCTTCGTTAGCTTTCCCAATTACTTAGCTTTCCCAATTACAAAGCGCCAACCTCCTATGGATGGAAGGTCAGCGCCTGCAAAGTATTTACGGGATCTATAGGCTAGAGTCTTAAATCAGGTGACTCCATTTATCTTTTAGTAGAATATCAAGTCAAAAGAGAATCGGGAATCTTCTTAATTCTTTCTTTAGGATTATAGACAAGTTTAAAGTTTTGTAGTAGATAGTAAAGTTTAGTAACAGCGATCGCCAAGTATTACTACTTATACCATTTTTTTGTGAAGCTGCACATAATTTAAGAGCTTAAAAAGCAGTTAAACTAAGGTTTTCAGCTTTCGAGATTGTATGCAGCTTCACAGTAAAT
>JBBSFA010000665.1:0-2952 GCA_038239185.1 Elainellales cyanobacterium
AGAATCACATTAGAGGTTTCCTGCGAGACGATCACTCGAATCTCTACATTGGTTTCTATGCTAGTTTCTGTTCGGGTTCCTGTGGCAGTCTCACCGCCAGCTTCCGCAGTGACTTCTACCAATCGCGAATAGCGGCTTTCCCCTCGCACCGAGGTAATCGTATAGCCTTTGACTTTGAGACTCTTGAGTAGTCCGATTAGGCTGTCTTGCAATACTGCTTCAGTCACGATCGTCACCAGCATAGCTGGCTCTACGAGAGAAGTTTGTTCAAAATTTAGCATTTGAAGATGTCTGGTGCGATCGCGTGAGGAGTAAGGGAAAAAACAGACGTATGTAGACTACGGCTGCACGATGTAGCTTGATTGGATTGGGTCAATTTTGCCGGAGGCAACGAGGGCTTGATACAGCAATGTCGAAACCTCGGCACGAGTTGCAGGTCGCTTAGGATTCAATACATCCTGATCTGGATAGTTGACCACCATGCCTTTCTGGGTTGCCGCCGCCGCAACAGGAACCGCCCAAGCAGGAATCTCGCTATTGTCACGATAGCGCTTCACAACATCAGCCGGGGCAGAAGGCTGAGAGATCTGTAATCCATTCACGAGAGAAGTTAAAACTTGGATGCGAGGAATGGGCTGTCCGGGTTGAAAAATGCCTTCAGGATACCCCTTCAAAAAACCAGTCTGCACCGCAGTGTCGATCGCTGGAGCCGCCCAAAAGCCTGACACAATATCTTTGAAAGCGATCGGATTTTGGACGGTCTGCGACTGAAAGATAGTTTCGATTAGGGCCGCATATTCCGATCGGCTCACAGGCTGATCGGGTCGGAACGTCCCATCTGCAAACCCTTTAACGATGCCCCGCTGTGCAAGAGCAGCAATGAACGGACGCGCCCAGTAGTCTTGTGGCACATCCGAAAATTCCGCTGGCGACGCTGTGGGAGGCGGCACAACCAAAGCAGGTGGCGGCGCTGTATCGACGGCAACCGGAGGTGAAGCAGCCGCCCCTGCCGCAGGCGCGACTGCCGCTGCGCCTACCGCAGCTCCGACTGCCGCAGCCCCTACCGCAGGCGGAACAGCAGCCGCTGGCGAGGCAGGAATCCTGGGATCATAAGACGGACTGGGGGATGACCAGTTGGGGGTCGGGCTAGCTGTGCTAGGCTGCAACTGTCTATTGGCTTGAGCTGCGCCAGTAATCCCCGCAGCCTGACTTGCGGCTTCAGAAGGCGTTAACGCACTGCCGATCGCTGATTTCGAGGCATCCGATCGCGGGACATTCGTCTGGTCAGGCTGGAACAACCCACCCACATTAAACCCTTCCGTATTGCGACCCAAGCTCCACCAAAGCACAGTGCCGATCGCCCCAAATGCCACCAGCATGGCAAGTAATTCATCAAAGCCTAAATCACGGTTCCGCCGAGGATCAGAGGGGGGCAGGTTTGTCATTATGGTAGTCCTTATCAGTAATCACCCTGACAAGCCTTAGTGTAGTACAAGATCTGGAGGCGAAACCGAATCTAGGGAAGCTCTAGCGACTATGCTCTAGCGACTATAGAGGCGTGTCATTTGTAACAGCCGATCGCTGACTGCCTGACTCAGCAGTTCTGTAGTCGTAAACTGCCAGCGCCACTGCCCATCATTAATGCTAGGATCGTTCATCCGCGCTTTCCCGCCCAAGCTCAAAATGTCTTGCAGCGGCAGGATTGCCAAGTCTGCCACCGATGCCAGCGCTAGCTGAATGAACTCCCAGTGCAGTTCTGTAATTTCATCGGGCGAGGCATAGCCCAAGTAAGCAGCTACATGCTGTTTTTCAGCAGCCGATGCCGTTTCCCACCAGCCGATCGCCGTGTTGTTGTCGTGCGTGCCGGGATAGACGACGCAATTGCGGACGTAGTGGTGCGGCAGATAAGGATTGGTAGGATCGCCGCCAAAGGCAAACTGAAGAATCCGCATTCCGGGGAATTGGAAGCGATCGCGCAGTGCCTCTACTTCAGGCGTGATGATGCCCAAATCTTCTGCCATCACGGGCAGGTCGCCGATCGCTGTACCCAAAGCCTCAAAAAACTTGGCATCCGGACCTTTGATCCATTCGCCGTTCATCGCAGTCGTTTCGCCTGCTGGAACCTGCCAATAGGCTTCAAAGCCTCGGAAGTGGTCAATCCGGACAATATCGACATACAGCAAAGTTGCTTTAAAGCGATCGACCCACCATTTAAAGTTGGTTTGCTCCAGCCGATCCCAATCGTAGACTGGATTGCCCCAGAGTTGTCCAGTAGCGCTGAAGTAGTCGGGCGGCACTCCGGCAATGAACGATGGATCGTAAGTCTCAGGGTTGAGCTTAAAGCTTTCTGGACTTGCCCAAACATCGGCGCTGTTGTGGCAGACGTAGATCGAGACATCGCCGACAATTTGGATCGCTTTACCATTTGCATAGGCACGCAATGCCGCCCACTGACCAAAGAATTTAAACTGAAGAAACTTGTGAAACTGAATCTGCGGTTGCAACTGTTCGGCTTGCTGCCGCAATGCCGCTGGCTCCCGACGGGCGATCGCTCGCTCCCACTGGTTCCAAGGCTTATAGTCATGGGCTTCCAAAAGCGCCATGAACAGCACAAAATCTTCTAGCCACCAGGATTGGGTTTGACAAAACTGCTCGTATTCCGGCGTGGGTTGAAAGCGATCGAATGCTTGCCGCAAGAACTTGTGCTTGTGCGGAATCACCTGATCAAACTGAACGCGACCATAGCCTGCCCCCGAGTCTCCTATAGGCAGCGCGGTTAAATCGGTAGCGTTCAGCAAGCCTTCTTCCGCGAGGCGATCGAGGCTAATCAGCAGTGGATTTCCAGCAAAGGTGCTGAAGTTCATGATGTAGGGCGAATGCTCGTAGCCTGTGGGTCCTAAAGGCAAAATCTGCCAGAGCCGTTGACCGCTTCGCTCTAGAAAATCCACAAAC
>JBBSFA010000666.1:0-2948 GCA_038239185.1 Elainellales cyanobacterium
AACATATTAGATATCTGGCTTCCCAACTGCGCTGACAAAGCGAGCTACCTATTAATCTTAAGGACACTTAAATAAAAACTGCCCATGACTCTGAGCAAACCCAATCGCGACCTACCTACCATCAACGAACGCATTCGATTTCCGAAGATTCGAGTCATTGATACAGACGGCGGACAGTTAGGCATTCTCACCCCCCGCGAAGCCTTAAAAATGGCTGAAGAGAAAGAGCTGGACCTGGTGCTGGTGAGCGATAAAGCCGATCCGCCAGTCTGCCGGATCATGGACTACGGTAAGTTCAAGTTTGAGCAAGAGAAAAAGGCGCGAGAAGCTCGTAAGAAGCAGCATACGTCCGATGTCAAAGAAGTAAAGATGCGCTACACGATCGAACCGCACGACTATCAGGTTCGCGTTAACCAGGCAGAGCGCTTCCTGAAATCAGGCGATAAGGTCAAAGCGACGATCATGTTCCGAGGTCGGGAGATTCAGCACAGCAATCTGGCTGAAGGGCTGCTGTCTCGCATGGCAAAAGATCTACAAGAAGTGGGCGAAGTGCAGCAAGCCCCGAAACGAGAAGGGCGAAATATGATGATGCTGATCGCGCCCAAAAAAGTAGGCGGCTAATTTAGCCTCCCAGATTTTACCTTATAAGGTTCCAGTCATAATGAACTGCTCCTGAAGAGATGCAAGATTTCGCATCTCTTCAGGGGTGTTTTCGCTTTCTAACGATTTTTACTAGCTCGGTGCGATCTCCCTCACCGGGGGAACACTTAACCGTGGGAACCCTGAGACTGGCATTGCTAACCCTGGAACCGATCGCCCACTGTAGCGTCCTACGGTAGCGCCTTGATACGTTTTACCAAAACGTAATTACACCGATAGCAACAGAACCCCCAGAGCATGTTTAGATGTAGGCAACATCAGGGCAATTGGGTTACATGAGAGAGGCAAATCTATCCGCTACGACCATTCGCGCTCGCAACCATCAGCGGGTAAATGGCTGGGGTTGGTTGCGATCGCTCAACTTACGCCCAGAGGAAAGCGAACGCACTTTTTTGATGTTCGCTTCCTATACTTTGACCTCCGTTGGGGTTCTTTGGTTTGAAGTCAGCGTTGCCGCTTTGTTTCTGGGAGAATATGGGGCAGAATCCTTGCCCTGGATTTATTTGGCAAGTGCTGGGATGGGTACTGGGCTGGGGTTCATCTATTCCTGGATGCAGCGAGTGCTGCCGCTGCATCGGGTCTTAGTCCTGTCGGCAGTGTTGGTTGCCCTACCGCTGTTGCTGTTCTGGCTGGGGATGAATCTGTTTTTGTTGGGCGGCATAGTCGTGTTTTTGATGCGGCTGTGGCTAGAGGCGATCTATGCCGTGAATGAGCTGAATACGACGATCGCCGCCAATCAGCTTTTTACCATCTGGGAAATCAAACGCACTTACCCCTTCGTCAGCAGCGGCATTCTGGTGGCTGACGTTTTGAGCGGACTTTCCTTGCCTTTCCTGCAAGCCTGGGTGGGCTTACCCAATGTGATTTTGCTGGCTTGCCTGATGCTGTTCTTGGGCGCAGGCATTCTGTATTATGTGACGCGAGTTTACCGCAAGGCTTTTCCAGATTTTTCCCGTCGTCGCTTCCGCGAAAAAGCGCCTAATTATACGACTCGCCTGCAAGGATCGCTGCAACAGTACGTGGTGCTGGTGTTTGCTTTCTTTATCCTGTTGCAGGTGTTGGCATTGCTGCTAGATTTTCAGTATCTCAGCCAGCTAGAGCAGCGTCCGAATGCCAGCGTCGAGGAGATTGCCGACTTTTTGGCGGTGTTCAGCGCTGTCCTCGGCTTTTTTGAGCTGATTACCCAGTGGTTTGTCTCAGGACGAGCGATTCAGCGGCTAGGAGTGTTTGGGATTGCGATCCTGCCGCCTGCGCTGATTGCGGGCTTGAGTCTGATTACGCTAAGCGGAACCATTAGCCTATTTATCGGGGTGATGGGGTTGAAGTTTTTTGATGAGCTGCTGCGCTATACCCTGGTTGCTGGCACGGGTCCAATTTTGTTTCACCCGATTCCCGATGCCAGCCGCAGCCGCATCCAGTCGATCGTCCGGGGGATTGCCGAACCGTTGGCGACAGGGGTGATCGGGATTATCATGCTGATTACCATCTATCTGGTGCGGCATCTGTCGATCGGATCGATCGCGGATTTTCAGAGCTTGATCTTTCTGGTTTATACCGTCCTATTCGCGCTAGTTTGGCTGTTTGCGGTGCTAAAGCTGCGATCGAAATATGTGGAGGTGCTAGTCTTGAGTGCCGATCGAGGGCAACTCAGCAGCGTGTCTGAAATGGAGCTACCGGTCTTCCGGCGCAATGTTGCCGAGACATTAAACCGAGCGGTTTCCGAAGAAGAAAAAAATTCCTGCATCGAACTCTTGACCCAGATCGATCTGAAAAACGCCTCAGAGGTCTTAGCGCCGCTGCTGTCAAAACTATCGCCTGCGCGCCAGCATCAAAGTCTAGAAGCCATGCTGCGGTATCCCAGCCCTACTTATCTGGGACAGATGCGATCGCTGATCTCCCAGCCCCTAGTGCCGGAAGTGTATGCGGTGGCGCTCCGCTACATTTGGCTGACTGAACCCAATCCAGACATCAACCAGTTGCGGGATTACCTGAAGCCAGAGACTGATCCCGTCGTGCGCGGCACAGCAGCCTCGCTTATGCTGCGACGAGGTGATCCGCAGCAAAAAGCCGAAGCTACTGAAACGCTGCGGCGAATGCTGACCCACAAGCGGGAACGAGAGCGGGTGATGGGCTGCCGTGCCTTGGGCGAAGCGGACTATTTGCAATCGCTGCGGCTTTACATTAAGCCACTGCTGCAAGATGAATCGCTCCGGGTGCGCTGCGCCATGCTGGAGGCGATCGCCGCCACCCATTCTGAAGATTATTATCCGGCTTTGCTGCAAGGGTTG
>JBBSFA010000667.1:0-2938 GCA_038239185.1 Elainellales cyanobacterium
AGGATGAGAAAATATCAGGATTGCTTTCAATCGTTTCCGTTTCGCTTTTGGCAGCAGCAATCCAGTCTTGCATAGCAGGAAGTGCTAGAATCGCTTCTGCGTAAGTGCTGCAAACCGAGTCAAGCTGAACGCCGTAGGTTATAAACCGACTCACCACGGGGGCGTACATGGCATCCGCGATCGTGAAGGCACCAAACAGAAAATCACCACCCTTGCCAAATGCTTCCCGGCACTCGTGCCAGATAGTTGTAATCCGGATAATATCAGCTTGCACGCTTTTAAGAACTTGACCACAAGGAGCTTGAGTGCGAATATCCATAGGCATGTGCTGACGTAAATCAGCAAAGCTGGAGTGCATTTCTGCAGAGATGGAACGTGCTATCGCTCGCGGTTTTTTGGCGATCGGCAACCAAGGCAATGCTGGAAACTGCTCAATCAGATAATCTAAAATCGCTAGCGAATCCCAAACTACGATCTCATTGTGAAGTAAAACAGGCACCTTACCTGCTGGTGAGTAACGCTTTACTTCAGCGGTGGAACCGACTTGATAAAGCGGAATGCGGATTTCTGTAAACTCCAGCCCCATCTGCTTCATCGCCAGCCACGGACGCAGCGACCAGGAGGAATAGTTTTTATTGCCAATGACTAAAGTTAGCAAAGTCATAGGATTATGGATTGAGTATGCCTAACGAACCTAACTTTGAAGTTTAACGCACCCTACAGCTAATCGAAAAGTGTTCTACTTTTTGAGGTTAGGACATTGGGAAAACAACTGTCTGAGTTCACTGGGGGCTTGACTTAAAGAAAGCGACTCAGAACGAGGACAGCCAATACGCAATCATTTATAAATTGATGCGGTGCCGATCGCAGTTTAAATCTGCTCTCTTTCATGGGAGGATATTATAGTCATCCACAAGTTAGACGACGGGTTTGAGAATTACTGCTAAGCTAGCAAAATCTTGCAAGTAAAAACAAATTTGCGGAATTCAATATGCGATTTTTGGCACTTGCAGCCGACTACGATGGCACCTTAGCAACGAATGGACAGGTAGATGAAGCAACCCTGGCGGCTCTAAAGCGCTTGCGAGAATCAGGGCGTAAGTTGCTGCTGGTTTCAGGTCGGCATTTGGACGATCTCCACACTGTTTTTCCACAAGTAGACTTGTTTGACTATGTCGTAGCCGAAAATGGTGCATTGCTCTATGTTCCAGCTACGAAGGAGGAGCAGGTTTTAGGCGCTCGTCCTCCCGAAGCGTTCATCCAGGCTTTGCAGGCACAGAAGGTGCAACCACTGGGTGTTGGCAGAGTGATTGTCTCAACCTGGGAACCGCACGAAACCACTGTGCTGCAAACGATTCGCGATCTGGGACTGGATCTACAAATCATCTTTAACAAGGGTGCGGTGATGGTGCTACCTTCAGGGATCAATAAAGCATCGGGATTGAGTGCAGCGTTGACTAAACTGGGGCTTTCTCCTCATAACACAGTGGCGATCGGGGATGCTGAAAACGATCGCGCCATGTTAATTTTGTGCGAGTGTTCAGTTGCCGTGGCAAATGCTCTGCCAACTGTGAAAGAGGGTGTGGATTGGGTAACGCCGGGCAATCGGGGTAAAGGTGTGACAGAGTTGATCGATCGCCTGATTGCATCAGACTTGCGAGAGATTGCGAACAATCGTCATACTGTTCTGTTAGGCAACCGAGACGATGAAGAGGAGGTGTTTTTACAACCCTATGGCTCCAGCGTTTTATTAGCAGGAACATCGGGTAGCGGAAAATCGACCCTGGCAACGGGCGTGTTAGAGCGGTTGGCAGAGCAAGGCTATCAGTTTTGCATCATCGATCCAGAAGGCGACTATGAAAGCTTTGAAGGAGCCATAGTGCTGGGCAATGGGAGTCGAGAGCCGAATATTAGCGAAGTAATGGAACTACTTCGCAAACCCGATCAGAACGTTATTCTCAATCTACTAGCCGTCAAGCTAGAGGAACGCCCTGCCTTCTTTTCGGGATTGTTGCCTCTACTGCTAGAACTACGATCGAGAACGGGTCGTCCCCATTGGATTGTGGTAGACGAGGCGCATCATGTGCTACCTGCGTCCTGGAATCCTGCCTCACTGACCTTGCCACAACCGTTTGATAGCATAATGCTGATTACCGTTCATCCGGATCGGGTAGCAGCGCCAGCGCTGTCTTTAGTAAATACGATCGTGGCGATCGGCAACGCTCCGAATTGCACCATTTTATCTTTCTGCACAAGTGTAGGGATCTCTCCACCTGAAGCAATGTTATCGGAGGATTTGCCTGCTGGAGAAGCGATCGCTTGGTTTCGCCAGACCTCTAAGCCGCCCGTTCGCTTCCACATTCGCCCACCCAAAGGAGAACGACAGCGCCACAAGCGCAATTATGCCGAGGGGTCGTTAGGAGACGACAAGTGTTTCTATTTCAGAGGTTCGGAGGGCAAGCTGAATTTGAAAGCGCAGAATCTGATGATGTTTGTTCAGTTAGCAGATGGCGTTGATGAGGACACCTGGCTGTACCATCTGCATCAACAAGATTACTCTCGCTGGTTCACTGAAGCGATCAAGGATGATGAACTGGCGACAGAGGTTGCCGAAATTGAAGGGAAGAAGGAATTTTCAGCCCAAGAAAGTCGCGATCGCGTCAAGACTGCAATTTTGCAACGCTACACCCTTCCTACTATCTAAGTCAGAATGCTGCGAAGAAGAAGCACGATCTTGCCGCCAGTGTGACCCTTTGCTAACTGAGTATATGCTTGGCGCACATCTTTGAGGTCGTACACGGCTGCCACCGGAAAGAGTAGTTCACCGTCTGAAACCAGTCTGGCTATGTTTGCAAGATGTGCATGAGCGAGTACAAATGTTGGGTGGTAAACTTTATATCGAAACTAGTTTAGGTCAAGGTACTAAAATTCAGGTAAT
>JBBSFA010000668.1:0-2936 GCA_038239185.1 Elainellales cyanobacterium
CGATCGCACCTGCCGCACGGGGGCATTCAGCCACAGCGACACGCCTTCCTCCGTCAGGGTTTGGGCGAAGCGTTCCAGCAGGCGTGCATAGCCACCGGGCAGATAGCCAAACATCTCTTTCTTTAAGCCTGTGCGCCGCGCGGCGTAGAGCCGGGCAATGATCGCCCAGATGAAAGCAGCCGAAGCTTTTTTGTAGTTTTCGCCCAGCTTGGCGCGCAGCAGCGGCAGCCAGAATTTCTGGAACGTGTGATTGCCTGACCAGCGTTTCAGCCAGTCTACAACTGAGATCTGCTCTAGCCGTCGCCAGTCGGTAATTCTAGAAGCATACAGAATCGTCACGCCCAAGCGAATTTTGTCGATCAGCCCCAACGGTGGAAACTGAAGAAACTCGATCGCATTGGACACCGAGTAGAGCTTACCGTCGGTGTAGCAGCCCGTCTTGGTTTCGACCCACTGCATGTCTGCCTCTAGCCGCAGCTCTTTCAGCAGCGATCGCAGACACAAATCCGACAGCAAGGTCACATGGTAATGCCGATCCCAAACCCGATCGCCCAATGTCCAAGCGCTTGCTAACCCCCCCATCTGCGGACTGCTCTCCAGCAAAGTCACCTGTTTTCCGGCTTGGGCAAGCCGATGGGCAAGCGTCATACCCAGAATGCCGCCCCCGACGATCGCCCATTGTTCCGAAGCTGAATTGGTCATAGAGATTGAGATTACCAGTGAGATTGGCAAGAACTGAGACAAAACCTACTGTACTTCAATCACCTCTTGGTTCTTAACGTGATACTTCAAATCACAGGTGGGACAAGCGATCGCGGACTCAAATTCCGCCACCTCTGGGAACCGCATCAGCAGTTGTCCGCAGCGGCAAACGCAGCCGATCGACTTGGCAGGATGCCCGATCGCCAGATGGAAATCGGGGATCGATTTGGTCACTAAAGACCCCATGCCGATCATGGCAAACCGCCCGATCGAGAGGTCGTTGCCGATCGTACAGCCTGCGCCGATCGTCGCCCCTGCTTGCACCAATGTAGGCAGCGTATGCTCATCAGGGTCAGAGGGGCGAAGCTGTGTCAGATCAGAGGTAGTGGCTCTGGGGAAGCGATCGTTGGTGAAAATCGTTCCAGCGCTGATCATCACGCCTGTTTCGATCGTCACGGCGTTGCAGATATAGACGAAGGCGTTGATTTTGACGCGATCGCCAATCACCACCCCATAGGCAATGTAGGTCTTTTCGCCAATAATGCACTGTTCCCCAATCTGCGTGGAGTGGCGGATGTGGACATTATCCCAAACCGAAGTGCACTCACCGATCTGCACGTTTTCCTCTACGAGCGCCGTGGGATGAATCCGCACACTCATGCCTTGCCTCCAACGGGCAGCTTCGCGGGAGTTTGTGCTCCGTTCGGAGTGGCGATCGGTCGCCAGTTGTTCTGATTGAGCGCAGCGTAAGCGGCTTCAATCACTTCTACCGAAGCAATCCCGTCAGCGGCGGTGATGATCAGCGCTTCCTCTCCTCGAATCGCTTTAGCAAAGTTCTCTAGCTGACTGCGGAAAGACTGGACTTTGTTGTAGCCATTGCCAAACACAATCCAGTCCTGTCCAGAGGTTTGACGATATTTCGATTCTTTCCAGCCCACCGAAATCGTCCCCTGAGAGCCGTAGATTCGGATGTAATGCTCCAGCTCTTTATTGATGCTCCAGGACAAGTCGATATTGCCCATCACACCGCTGGTGCTTCTGGCAAAGATACGGACAGTATCTTCAACGGGCAATCCCTGAATTCGCTTTCCTTCGACGACTTGAACTTCGGCGATCGGTCCCAGGAAGTAGCGCATGATGTCTACCGAGTGCGTGCCGTTGTCAATCAGCACGCCGCCGCCGCTCATAGTTGGATTAGAGTTCCAGCGTGAGGACATATCGACCCGCGAGGTAAAGGCATTTTCAAATAGCACAATTTCGCCCAAAATCCCCGATGCCACAATGCTCTTAGCTTTGACAACATCGTCCGCAAAGCGGAACTTGGATGCCATGGTCAAAATCATGCCCTGCTCGTCCGCCGCCGCCTTCATTTCTTTGGCGCTTTGCGACGTAATGCTCATCGGCTTTTCGCAGAGCACATGCACCTTTTTCTGAAGAAAATGGATGCAGATTTCGGGATGCGTAGAGGGCGGTGTACAAACAATCACCGCATCCAGAGCCGCACCGTCTGCCATTGCCTGATAGGAGTCAAAGCTTGGGCATTTGGCTTTTTCTGCCATGGCAGCAGCGGCAGCCGGACGAATATCCGCCACGGCGACTAGTTCTGCCGCCTCACAGGTTTCAAAGGCTTGGGCATAGGCTTGAGCGATGCCGCCTGCGCCTACGAGTCCAAAGCGAACTTTTTGCCGAGATTGGTTGGTCATGACGTTCTTCCTAAAGCGATAAATTAATTAATTAGAAAGTGAGGGAAAAAATAGATTCACTCAAGTCCTACACTCAATTCCTAAGAGGATGTTTTAAAGGTATCAAGCGTTCTGCATTTGCCCCCCAACCCCCCAATTCTGGGGGACTTTCGACCCAGCCTTTGCTCGAAGTCCCCCAGAATTGGGGGATTTAGGGGGCGGTTCGGGCAGCAACTATCACTTTTCAAACATCCTCTAAGCGATCAGGAGTTGCGTTGAGAATGTGGGCACTCTAGGGGGAAATTTCGACATCAGGAGTAGCGACGATGACCCCGATTAGTGCAGCTTTGACTCAGACCGATCGCGAGGCGGTGATGGAGGCGGTGGCGACGATTAAGGCGAAGCTTCCGTTTTTGGTGGATTTGAATGCGGATGAGCGCAATGCTCTACCCAAGATGGGCGATAAGAGTCGGGCGTTTGTCAGCAGGGCGTTGGAGGTGGCGACGCAGAACCCGGACTTTTTGCCGCGATCGTTTGACCTGGAAGAGATGC
>JBBSFA010000669.1:0-2933 GCA_038239185.1 Elainellales cyanobacterium
AGCTTCATCGAAGACAAGGATATGCTCTTTTGGGGCTTTCTGCTGCCGGACTTCATGGGTGATATAAAAGTTACGAATTGCCTGCACAAACACGCGGCTTTTGAGGGCATATTGCAAAACGGCAATTAAAGGCGCGTTGCCTGAGAGAAAAACTGCTTGCTGCGAATGGCTTTGATAAACAAACTGCAAGCCTACTAGCGTTTTTCCAGAACCGGGAACCCCTGTGATCAAAACTAGATGTCGCTGTTTCTGCTGCTGCGCTTGAGTCACCAACCGATCGAGAAATGCAATTAAATCGGGAATGCCTGCGCTTTGGGCACTTTTGATAGCAGGCAGCGGTTCCTGCTGAAAGATGCACCTTGCCGCTGCAACTACCGAAGGAAGAGGTTCATAGTCAGCAGTTACCCAGGCGATCGGATCGATCATAGGAGAAATCTCATCCAGGTTGCTAAGATAATCTTTGATTTCAGACGGGCTGAGTATCTGAATCTTCCCCAGCAGATTATTCTGCAATTTCTCTGATTTTATCCAACGAGTCGGAATCAAAATTACCTCGATCGGATTTTGACTGGAGCCGCCGTGATATTCAGCTAAGTCTCTCGCATAGGCAGACACTTGATCTAAGTCTGCGATCGCAGGTGCGGCTTTTTGCTTGAATTCAAACACCAAAATTCGCCCAGATGCCAGCAGCACCAGATCAGGGCGACGACCGCCTTCGCGAGGCAGTTCATATTCAAAAATTAGCGTCCAGCCCCGACTGCTAGGGCGATCGCTCACCAACAAATTCAATTGAGCCTGTAAAATCTCGCAGCACTCTAACCAAGCCTGCTGCTGGGTTGTAGCCGATCGCTGTTGGTAAAGCTGCTGATAGTTTTGAGCAATCGCCGCTAGCCAATCGGCTGGGAAAATCGCAAGAAACTGGGCGATCGTGCCCATCCAGCCATAGTTCAGCATTCGCAGTTCAGCATTCGCAGTTCAGCATTCCAGTTAAGCCACTTTTGCCTTCTCGGCGGCTTTCGGCTGTGCGGCTTTCAGCAGCGGGAAGCCTAAAGCCTCTCGCTGTTTCAGGTAAACCTGCGCGACTTGCCGCGCCAGATTTCGCATTCGCAGAATATAGCGAGTTAGTTCTGTGACTGAAATCACGCCTCTGGCATCCAGCAGATTGAACGTATGGGAACACTTGAGCACTTGATCGAACGCGGGTAGCACCAGCGATCGCTCCATCAGTCGCTCGGCTTCTTTCTCATACAAGCCAAATAGCGTAAACAGCAGGTCGGGATCGGATGCCTCAAAGTTGTAGATTGAGTTTTCGATTTCGCTTTGGAGATAAATGTCGCCGTAGGTCAGTTCATCGTTCCAGTGGATCTCAAAAATGGAGTCTACGCCTTGCAGATACATGACGAGACGCTCTAATCCATAGGTGATTTCCACCGAAACGGGGCGGCAGTCGATGCCGCCACACTGCTGGAAATAGGTAAACTGCGTTACCTCCATGCCATCTAGCCAGACTTCCCAACCCACGCCCCAAGCGCCCACTGCCGCATCTTCCCAGTTGTCCTCGACAAAGCGAATATCATGGTCTTCGGGCTTGATCCCCAGCGATCGCAGCGAGTCTAGATACACTTCCAAAATATTGTCGAGCGAGGGTTTGATCAGCACTTGATATTGGTAGTAGTGCTGCACCCGATTGGGGTTTTCGCCATAGCGCCCATCTGCCGGACGACGGCAAGGCTCAACGTAGGCAACCGCCCACGGTTCTGGCCCGATCGCCCGTAAAAAAGTGTGCGGACTCTTGGTTCCGGCTCCTTTTTCGGTATCGTAGGGCTGGACGATCAAGCAGCCGCGATCGCTCCAAAACTGATGTAGTGCGGCAATAACTGACTGAAAGTTCACAGACCCCGGCTCCCGTATTTCATATATCACTCTAATTCAGCCAATCTTACCGCCAAAGGGCAAAGGCGATTCGTTTTGGATAAAGGCAAGATCGTTCGGCAATTGCTGTTCCAAAATCCACTCCACGAGGCGATCGCTCTCTAGTTCCACAATCCGAAAATCGCAGGCAGCACCGAGGCGATCGCCGCTTACACTTCACTATCCAAAACGCTGCTGATGTCTCGCGTTGCATACAAAATCCGTACAACTTCAATCGCATCGCCACGCTCGAAGTAAAAAATCAGGTATTTCCTAAAATCCTTCACTGCCCATTTCCGTAACCCTTGTAGGCGAGGATTTTCGACGGGGTAAAGGCTGCTCATCCCTGGTATTTTGGCAAGTTGGGCGATTGTTAGTCGGGCAGAATCAAAAAAGCGTAGGGCTGCTTCAAAGTTATTCTTAGCAAGAAAAGCAAAATGAGCCTCTAAATCCTGATTGGCTTCCGGTCTGAGAACGATGCGTTTAGTCATGTTTCTGGCTGGTGAACCTGCTCAAGCTGGGCGCGCTTCTGTTCCCACCAGTCGTCCGTTGCTTCGATCGGTTCACCACTCTCTAGTCCTTCCAGCAGTAAAGATTCGACCCGCTTTTGTTGGAATAGCCGCTCTTGCTCCCGCAGAATCAACTGATAGACATATTCGCTCGCCGTATTAAAGCCAGCCGCTGTTGCCTGCTCTTCGACAAATGCAAGCATCTGGTCTGGAAGCGCGATGTTCAACATTAATCATCAACCTTAATCCATGACATTTCTACTCTCAGCATAGCTAAAACCCAAAATCCGCTCCACTAGGCGATCGCTCTCTAGTTCCACAATCCGAAAATCGCAGGCGGCTCCGAGGCGATCGCCGGCGCAAGCACTACTGGGATTCTAGGCGAATTTCCTGCAAAATTTGGGCAATCTCGTTTTCTGAATGGTGGTGTCTTGCCAAAATTTTTGCGGTTGAGTCTAACACCTGATTGGCAAACAGTTGCCTCAGCTCTTGGCGCAAACATTTGCCAACATA
>JBBSFA010000670.1:0-2926 GCA_038239185.1 Elainellales cyanobacterium
AAACCATCGAATTGCTCTTTGATTGATAACTGGAAGGCTACTGTAACTGGTATACCTCGGCTGCTTACCACGGGATAAGTATTCGGCGATGTCTAAAATTGTTGCTATTGCCCACCCCGGAGGTAATTTGCTCATGTCTCAATCTCCCAATCCTCAATCTGCAACCCATCTACCCGTTCAAGCTCTCGCGTGTTGTGAGTGACTAGAGTTAGATTATTTGTCAGAGCGATCGCGGCAATCAGTAAATCGCAGGTACCGATCGGAGTTCCTGCACTGGCGAGACGCGCTCGAATTTGACCACAAACAAGCGCAACTTCATCATCAAATGGAAGTGATACAAAGCTTGCCAAAAAATTCTGCTGCCGTTCCAACGTTCGGGTTGGGTTGTTGCTCCGCATGGCACCATAAAATAGCTCAGCTTTGACAATCGAACATACTGCCATCTCTTCAAGGGAGATAGAATGCAAGCGATCGCGCACTGAAATCGAACGACCATTCAAATACATCACACAAACATTCGTATCGAGCAGGTAACGCATTCTCTAGTCAAAAGCTCCGGCAAGGTCATCGTCAAGGCTCTCCAAAATTCCGCAATCATCAAGGACAATAGGATCATCGGCACAGATGCCATAGAAACGTTCTAGCGATCGCCCTGTTACTGTTGGTGATGAAACAGACTGATAAATGACCATCACTTCTACATCCCGTTCTGTTATTCCAATGGGAATATCGAGATGGAGGATGCCATCTTGCCCAACATGCCGACGTACCTTAATACTTTCCATCGTCTCTAACTCCATGCTTATAAACTCATATCCTCACCTAATTCTTGCAAAATTGCCTGCAATTCGGCTATAGCCGCTTCCAACTCACCGATCGCCTCCTGGGCAAGGATTGCGAGTTCAGGTAACTCGCCGTTTTCCTCTTCACGTTCATCCTTAAGCCAGGAGATATCTAAATCATCGCCCCGTTCAGCAATCCAGTCATGGGAAAATCGTCTAAAGCGCCCATCATCCCCAGTATCCGTGCGCTGTGCCAGACTAGCAGTATTACCGAATGAATCGTCACCAAAAACCGCTTCAAATTCTTCAAAGTGCTTTCTCGTCAGTGATGTCCGCTTACCAAACTGGGGTATGTTAGCCCGTAGGTCATACACCCAAACTTCTTTGGTATTGCCTGTTTGTTTCTTGCCACGGGTAAAAAACAGCACATTTGTCTTGACACCCTGAGCATAAAAAATACCAGACGGTAAACGCAAAATCGTATGCAGATTGCATTTGTCCATCAAGTCCGATCGGATTAACCGCCCCACGTTACTCTCAAACAGCACATTATCGGGAAACACAACAGCAGCACGACCACCTGGCTTCAGCCCAAGGTAAATGTGTTGCAAGAAGCAAAGCTGCTTGTTGCTGGTCGGAAACTCAAAATCTGGGCGATTGGGCAAGCCACCCCCTTTCTTGCTGCCAAAGGGTGGATTTGTCAGAATCAACGTCGCTGGCAGCAGGGCTTTCCCATCGGGTGAGAGTGTATCGCCATAACGAATCCCTGACCCTTGCGGATTAAAGTCTATTCCATGCAGCACCAAATTCATGAGTGCTAAACGATGCGTGTCCAACACATGCTCCATCCCATAAAAGGTGTTGGAGCGGTATTTATCTTGTTGTTTTTTAGTCCAATTATTTGGCTCGCTATGCTCACAAATATAGCGATTAGCCGCAATCAGGAATCCACCTGTACCAGCAGCAGGATCTTGAATAATGTCGTCCAAGGTAGGACGCATGACATGAACCATGCTGTCAATTAATGGACGGGGAGTAAAATACTGACCTGCACCTGCTTTGGATTCGTTGACATTTTTTTCAAGCAGTCCTTCATAGACATCCCCCATGCTTTCTTGTCGCGCATTATACCAATCAAGTTTGTCTATTCTACTAACCAGGGCAGAGAGCGTATTGCGCTTATTAATAGAAGATTTAGCATCAGCAAAAATGGCTCTAACAATGACAGAACCCTCTTCTCCTAAATGATTTAGAAGCTGCTTATAGAATTCAAGCTGCTCAGATTCAGACCTGTTTTTAAGATCATCCCAGCGATAACCTACCGGAATCTGGTTTTCAGTCCCCGTTTCCTTCGCCATCTTCAGAAACAGTAGGTACGTTAACTCGATCATGTACTGATGAAACGATATGCCGCCGTCCTTCAGGACGTTGCAGAGATTCCAGAGCTTGGCAACAATGTCGTGGGTGGCAGTACTTATAAGCAAAGATTGTACATCTTGCTCAGCCCAAACTCTAGAAAATGCTTCCTATAGCGTAGATACTCAACGGTTACTCACCTGTTAAGCGCAATAGAGAACGCTACGTACAAACTGCCTTACCCAGCATCGGGAAAGAGCTTAGTTTGCTAAGGTAATAGCATACCAGAATTTAGACTCGACAGTCCGTGGAAGACCTGGAAAGGGGAAAACGCAAATGACACAGGCACTTCAACAACCAACCGCTACCCTTGAAGCCTATCTAGACCAGGAACTTGCCTCTGAAACTCGCAGCGAATATCGCAATGGAGAAATTATCTCGATGACTGGGGGCACCCCTAATCACAACGACATCACGAGCAATCTGATCGTTGCTTTAAAGCTGGCATTGAAAGGTAAACCCTACCGAGTCTTTATCACCGATCAACGCCTTTGGATTCCTGATCGCACCCTCTACACTTACCCCAATGTCATGGTCGTCGAAAAGCCGCTGCAACTGCAAACCGGACGTACCGATACTGTCATCAATCCGTGTTTCATTGCCGAAGTGCTATCGAAATCAACTCAAGACTACGATCGGGGCGAGAAGTTTGTTGCCTATCGGACGATCGAGCGCTTTAAAGAATACCTCCTCATCGATCAATACCGTATTCATGTGGAACATTGCAT
>JBBSFA010000671.1:0-2914 GCA_038239185.1 Elainellales cyanobacterium
CCAGCAGCTTTCGATTGCCCACATCAGGACATATTGTTAGTCCGCAACAAACTGAGGCATGAATGGAATGTCTGTGCTTCCAATATCTAACCCCATTTGTGAGAGCAAAGTAGTCACTTGTCCCCTGTGGTGGGTTTGATGATTGAACATGTGTGTCACCAATGCCCAGCGGGGTACTGTGTGATTTTTGCCGTCAACCTTACTTTTGTACGTTTGCTCTTCGTCTAGCCAAATGGGATCTAGAGTCGAAACCCAATCTATGATCCGAATATCCAACGTCTCTCTCTCAGCCCTAAGAGCCGTAAATGAAGAAACCAACTCTTGACCTAGCTCAGGAACCTGCACTGGATTTCCTGTGAACCGAGATAAGAATGCCAGATCCCCGTACATGATGTGGTTAAGCGTCAGGTAAATGGAACCAAAAAAGGCCTTTCGATCCAGCCGAAGCTCCTCTTCGGACAATCTCGAACACACATTATAGAGCTTGATATTCATCCACTGGTTATATTCAGCCAATAACTGAAAGCGTTTGTATTCAGGCATCGCTACTCCAGATCAGAAATCTGACAACATTTCCTTACGAATTGAAACAATCGTAATTGATTTGCTGCTCCTTGTGAGCGCACCCACAGACGCGATCGCTGACCTCGCTGATTCTATTTGGTCTGAAACGAAAAGAGTGCTTCGTTCGCTCACCTCGCTTTAGTTCTTGCTGAGTTCATCAGCAACCCGGATCAATCCTTCATCCACAACCCAATTCACTCATGACAGATTTTTTCGACAATTGCGATGAAGCTGCACTTATCCGCCAGGGCGGTCGCGATCGACTTGCAGGTAAACGATGTAGACTGGATCTTGTTCAACTCTCCGCTGCCGAGCAAGCTGCTGATCTAAAGGGATGGCAGTTTGATGACCATTGGGAACAGTGACTCCGCCCCGCTTAAACATGACCCAAAACAGTGCAGCAGCGAATGTGCAGGACAGGACAGCATAACTCTCCAACACCAATTCTATGAAGGACATTCAGGGGCTTTTGATCTGCCTCTGACAATTGATTACCAAGCCCCGATTATCTCTGCGACTTTCTTCCCTACATCAACGGTCAATCTCAAATCTGTCTCATGCTCCAAGTCCTATGATGCAAGGGTTTCAGATCAAATGGCCGTTTTTGGACAGGATCTTTACCATGACCCCATGTCATTGTCTCGACATCACGTCAGCCGAGACCAAAACAGCGATCGCATTGTCTTTGGCTTGCTATCAACGAAGACCACCTGTGATATACAACGTTTCACCAGTGATCCAGGCTGCATCGGTGGACGCGAAGAAGACGACAGCAGGGGCGATGTCCTGTGGCTGACCAATCCGACCCAGTGGTGTTTGCGCTTCCATCTGTTGGCGACCTTCACTCTCGGTAATTCCCACCGTGTGAGTACCCTCCGTTTCCACCATACCAGGATTGATGGCATTGACGCGGATATGGCGTGAACCCAACTCTTTGGCGAGCGACTTCGTGACAGCATCAACCGCAGCTTTGGTCGCGCTGTAGACCGCGCTGTTCGGAGGCGCAAGGGTGCTAACGATCGAACTAATATTGATAATGCTGCCGCCCTCGGAGCCGAAGTACTTTGCCGCTTCCTGCGAGGCAAGGATTAACCCCAACACATTTAAATTGAACTGCTTATGGAAATGGTCTTCCGTGATCTCTGCCAGTGGAGCAAATTCATAAATGCCAGCATTGTTGACCAGAATATCAAGCTTGCCAAACGTCTGCTGTGTCTCTGCAAACAGCCGTTCGATCTCTGTCTTTTGGGCAACATTTGCCTGGATTGTGATCGCCTTGCCGCCATCTTTAACAATCTCATCAACGACGCGATCAGCACCTTCTTTGCTAGAGGCGTAGTTGACAACAACGGCTGCACCTTCGGCTGCAAGATGTTTGGCGATCGCGGCACCAATGCCTTTAGAGGCACCTGTAACGACTGCAACTTTTCCTTCAAGTTTTTTCATGGTCTTGAGTGCTGTAGTTGTTGTATTTGAAAGGTTAGGCATTAGTCTTAAAACGCTAACATTCAATGCCATATTCTGATGCTGTAGCGACTACGAGCAAAAGCATGAATAGGAATATATAATTAACCACTTACAGCAATTTGCGATCAAACCTGCCACAAGGATCGTAAACTTTTGAAGATGTAAAGAAGGCAGATTATTTAAAGATGGCAGCATACTCCGTTGACTTACGACAAAAGATATTGAGTGCGTGGCAGAACAAAGAAGGTACGCAAAGAGACTTAGCAAAACGATTTAAGGTCAGTTTGTCATTCATCCGTGACTTTTTGCGTCGATATCGAGAGACCCATGAACTCACCGCCAAACCCCAAGGAGGCGATCGCCGCTCGAAGCTTAAAAGTGAAGAGGAAGAATTGTTAAAAACAAGGGTGAGCGAGCAAAGCGATATCTATTTGCGAGAGCATCAAGCAGCCCTCCAAGAGCGCAAAGCAATCGAGGTGAGTCTGTCGAGTTTATCCCGCACACTTAAACGCCTAAAATTAAAGCGCAAAAAAAACTTTAGTTGCGAGTGAGCAAGCGACAGAACGAGTCCAAGCATTGCGTCATGAGTTTCGCGATTGGCTAGAGACAATCGATATCAAAAACCTTGTATTCATTGATGAGACAGGGGTGAACCTGGCGATGACCAGGCTTTATGGTAGGGGTATTGAGGGAGCAAGAGTCTACGATGAGCGACCGGGCAGTCAAGGTAAAAACATCACTGTGATTGGAGCGATGAGTGATGAGGGCTTAATTGCTACGATGACTTTTCCAGGGAGTTTGAATACTGCTGCTTTTCTAGTTTTTATTGAGCAAGTATTGCTACCTCAGTTATGGATGGGAGCAATTGTGGTCATGGATAATC
>JBBSFA010000672.1:0-2914 GCA_038239185.1 Elainellales cyanobacterium
GATCGTTTCACTCGCCAACCGAGGCAGCAAAGTCCGCCAGCTCATTAGCCCAATCCGCAGACTTTCAAAAGCGTCTTCTTCGGGGCTGATTCCCAGCGTGTTCATGCCGTTTTGCCAGTCTGCTCGTGCCGCGCCAAAAGGCAGCAGTTGACGTTTGATCCGCGTTCCGAGTCGGACGAGCTGCTGAAAGCGCTGGGCTTGATCTGAATCTTGTAGCAGCCATTCTTGCAGCTCCACGTCCGCCCCAATCAGCGTTTGCACCTGCTTCAGGGCGGCATACATCGCTTGATTGGAGTCTTGGGCGCAGTTGTGCGCTGCGCCCACGTAAGTCCCGCCCGTGCCATCGCCAATCCGGTAGCGGGCGGTCATCGCTTCTAGCTGTTCAATCAGCCTGTCCAACGCCGATCGCTGAATTGCCTCCAGCTCAGATTCTCCGGGCTGCCAGTGTTCCAGAGCATCGTCTGCGCGATCGTCCCCTGAATAGCCTTGGGTAAACGCACTCAGCTTAATCAGCAGATCGCAAGTCGGACGAGTGCCCAGCCAACCGAATTGGCGATCGCCCAAAAACCGATTCCATGCCAGCGTTCCGGCAATAATCCCATCTGAGTTATGGGTATACACCTGGTAATACTCAGTCTCAAAGCTCAATTCATCGGCAAGTGGCTCTGGCACCACCGTTGCCACCCCATAGGCAAAGTGACCAAAAAATACGATCGATCGCGCCGCTGGCTCAGGCGTTTTGCCGCCAATGCCGCCATAGACATGCAGCACAAGGGCACGATCGCCAAGCTGAAAAGCAGCAGACGAATCGGACGGATTGCACTCTGCTTGCTCCCGCTTTGGCGAATCTGGACAGATCAGCACCGATCGCACTGCCCCTTTTTCCAAATCTTTCCAGGTTTGCTTTTTGATCAAATTCCAGCCATCCGATCGATCGGGAATCACTTGATTTGGCTGAAGCCGGAAGAGAGCACGGGGCGCGATCGCCTGCACCACAAAGTTTCCGGAGGCATCTTGAGCGCCGTAAACATACCAGCCGATCGCATTGGCAGGCGATTTTTCGAGGTTATAGGTCGTAGAGCGGCGAACGCCATGATGCTCGTCAAACGCTACCGCCGGAAAATGGAGGATCTCTTCCGCACCGTCGAATTGACGAGAGTGGCGATTGAAATGCACCACGCGAAACTGTTCAGGCGGGCGATCGGGCGAAAAATCGGCAGAGCCAGAGGATTGAACAGGCTGCAAGATCCGCACCAGCGCGTAAAAGCGTCCGGTAATTTGGACTGGCTCATGCGCGATGATCAGACTGACGCGATCGCCAGTGGCATCCACTTCGATCGCTTCTTTGAGCTTGACGATCACATCATCGTGAGGGCGAGAACCCGCCAGCGATTCCAGCGGATCGACCTGCTGCCAGTGGTCAAGGCGGTTGGGATGAACGTTGCCTTGGTTCTGGCTATATTCGGCATCTTCACTGAAGTGCAGATCTTTGGTTACCAAACGGCGATAGCGGCGCACCTGCGGCTGATCGCTCCAGCGCAAACTCACCGTTTGTCCGACGAGATGCTGATATGGCTCTGGCGCATGGTGTACCTCCAGCCAAACGCCTCTGAGCCGCCGATCGCGCGGGGGCAAAATCAGCCGTCCCATCCAGGGCGCGATCGGCTGATAGCAAGCTGGATCAAGCGATCGGGCGTTAGCGATCGGATAGTAGCTAGGTTGATTAAACGGCGCTTGCTGAAAGCGATCGTAGCTGCTGGGCTTGTTCTGGCTCTTGTGCTGCTCTAGCGGCGAGTTGTCCTGAAGAATTCCCGCTACTAGATCGAGCGTTTGCTGGAGGTGCGTGCGTCCATCGGGCAAAACTGCTTCGCTATAGGGACCCGCCGCCGCGTTGTGCCCCACGGCTCCCATCGAAATAAAGCTAATTTTGCCGCGCCGTTTTGCCCGATTCCAGTAAGACAGCAGCGCAATCCGCCAGCGCCGGGGAAACATGATGGGACCTTCTTTTTCCACCCAGTCTTTTTTACCCACCAGATGATACAGATGCTCCAATGCCAAGATGTTGTGGTTGCCGCTCATCACGCCCGACAATGAAATTACTTCGATCGGTGCTTTCAGAGCAGGTTTCAGATACGGCGCAGCTCCTACTGCCAGTTGAGCACCGCCACTATAGCCCAACAGCGTAATCGGAATCCCGCTTCCAGGCTGACAGCCATAAGTTAGCAAGCTGTTGTAGATCACCTGGGCAGTACCCTGGTTATAAATTTGTCCATACCGCTGATCGGCAGAGACACTCACAATGAGAATATTGCGAATATTAATTGTGGCAGCAATCAATGCACCAAAAATACCGCCAGTAGGAGTCATTTGCAGCCGATCGGCAAGTCGCCAAAAAAAGGACAGCAGCCGATCTTCGGTCAAGGGCCTGTTTAGCACCGAATAAGGAATGATGCCTTTAATCAACACAATATCGTCAGTCAGAACCGCCGCGAGGCGATCGAGAAAGCGCTCCACTTCCGGCAAACTTTCCGATTGCGCCTGAGCAATGCCGTCTAGATACACCAGATAGCGTGTCACCTTCAGATCGGTAGGAAACGGCTCTGCTAAAATGCCGGGATGCTTTGTTGTCTTAATCTGGTCGCCATACCAACCTGCCCACCAGCCCAAAGCCTCTAGGGGAGCCAAAAGCGCCGCAAACAGCACAGCGATCGCGCCGATTACCAGCAGATTCAGCAAAATATCCCAAGTCATCTCCAACCCTTTCATCACCTCCAGCAAAAACTGACGCATCGGTGCGAACAACACAACGCCCAGCAAAGCCACTCCGGCGATCGCACTTAGCTTGATGATTTTGCTCAACCGCATCCTGTTTGCCTCACCGATCCAAGCGATCGTCTAGTTGATCCGAAGTCAC
>JBBSFA010000673.1:0-2907 GCA_038239185.1 Elainellales cyanobacterium
CGTTTGACGATCCGCCCATGGAGGATAGTGTCAAAGCCCATGTCAAAGGACTGCGGCAAAAGATGAAAGCAGTTGGAGCCGCCGATTGGATTGAGAATGTGTATGGTTTAGGATATCGATTGCGGGAAGGGGTGGGAAGCCTAGAGCAGGATCAGCCCTGCCCTGATGCCCAATTTATTCCTGGAATTGAACAGCAGTTTAAACAAGCCAGCGATGCACTGTGGCAGCAGTCGCAGGGAGTGATGTTGGAACGGTTAGCGGTGCTGCAAGCAGCGATCGCTGCCCTACAAACAGAGTCCCTTACAACTGAACTGCGGCAAACGGCAAGCCGAGCGGCGCACAAGCTGGCAGGTGTTTTGGGGATGTTCGATCGCGATGCTGGGACAGTCTTGGCAAAAGAGCTAGAACAGCGGTTGGATGGCGAGAAGGCTCTCTCCATTTCCCGTTTAGCAGACTTAGTACAGCAGCTCAGCCTTGTCCTGCAATTTACCAATATTGACCCTGTTCCCCCTCCCCCTGTCCTATCCTTTAACGTTAGCGTACTAGTCGTGGATGATGATCCGGTCTTCCTTGCAGCACTGCGTCCGACGCTGGAACCCTGGGGCATTCAAATGACAGGATTGGAAGAGCCACTGCGCTTCTGGGAAGTTTTGCCTGCGATCGCGCCCGATCTGCTGATTCTAGACGTAGACATGCCGCATATCAGCGGCATTGAGCTGTGTCAGGCAGTTCGAGCCAATCTGGACTGGCAAGAATTACCCATTCTGTTTCTGACCGCCCATAGCGATCGCGCCACAGTTCAGCAGGTTTTCACCGCTGGAGCCGATGACTATGTGACCAAGCCGATCGTGGGCGCAGAGCTAATCACCCGGATCAACAATCGTCTAGAACGGAATCGCCTGCTGCAAACGCTCTCAACAAAAGATCCATTGACGGGGCTACCCAATCAGCCGCAATCTAGCCGCAAGTTGGAACAGATGATTGACTCCGCTCAGCCCGGTTGCTTTGCAGTGCTGACGGTTACAGAACTGCGTCAGATTAATTTGCACTATGGTCATAGTGTCGGTAATCAAGTGTTGCAGCAGTGGGGGCGATCGATTCAGGCGGCTTTGCCAGAGGCAATCTTAGGGTATTGGGGCAACGGCGAATTTGCGATCGGATTGCCAGGAGTGACAAAAGCGACCGCCCGCGATGCGCTCTCAGAATTGCTGATTACACTACGGCAGCAAATCTTTTCTGCACCCAACGGCGATCGCTTTGGGATGCTCTTTAGTTTGGGGCTGGCAGAGTGTCCAACTGAAGGTTCGAGCTTACAATCCCTGTATCGAGCTGCCAGTGAACCGATCTGAAGAAATCTCGGAGGAACCGTCATGAGTGCTGATCTGACAGAGCTGGTGAATCAACTGCGATCGACTTTAGGACGAATGGAAACCGCCTTGGGTGCCATCACGGATGCCATTCTCTGGACAGATGCAGACGGCAGTATTCAGTGGTGCAATGCCGCATTCGATCGCCTGGTAAATCTGCCGCATATCCAGGTATTGAATACTAAGCTGAGCGATATCTTGCCGCTGGCGCAGCTAGGTCAGCCTATTGTACCGACTCACTATCCGCACATCAAAACGCTGAACGGTGAATCTGAAGCCACAGAATATGAGTTTTGGCAGAGCAAAACACGACGGCTCTTGCAGATCTCTGGCTACTGCGCGCATCTGCCCGATTCCACCTTAGCGGTTTTAGTAATCCGAGAGACTACCGACCGCAACCAGACAGAGACCGCACTCCAGCAAAATGAACAGCGCTTCAGAATTTTAGTCAACAATATTCCCGGAGCTGTCTATCACTGTAGTTTTCAAGCCGATAAATCTCTGGACTTTGTCAGTCATGCTGTGACCGATATCTATGGCTATCCGGCAGCAGACTATGGGCACAATCCGGTGCGACGGCTGATGGATGCCTGTTATCCAGACGATTGCGAACGAGTCAATCAAGAGGTGGATTGGGCGATCGCCCACCAGCAGCCCTATGCCCTGGAATACCGCATCACTCGCTCAGATGGCGAGTTGCGCTGGGTTTACGAGCGCGGGCAGGCAATGCACAGTGCAAGCGGGGAGGCGCTGGCGCTCAACGGGCTGATTTTTGATATTACCCAGCGCAAGCAAACCGAAGCTGCGCTGTATCGTAGCGAACAGAAATATCGTCATATTTTTGAAAATTCTCAATTTGGCATCGGTCGCACTCAGCCCGAAGACGGTTTGTTTCTAGAAGCCAATCCGCGACTCGCTGAGATTTTGGGCTACAGCAGCGTTAATGACTTGATTGGGCAGTCTAGCCAGCAGTTCTATGTCGATCCAGGCGATCGCCAGCACATCCTCAAAGAGCTGCGTCAGGGCGGCATTCACAACTTTGAGCTACGGCTACGGCGGGCAGACGGCAAGCTGATTTGGGCGTTACTGTCGATTGGCTGGAACCGAGAAGAACCTTGTTTGGAGCTGGTGCTGACTGATATCAGCGATCGCAAGCGCTTAGAAGAAGAGTTGCGGCAATCTCAACAGTTTCTCAATACTATTATTGAACATATTCCAGTCGCGATCTTCGTCAAAGATATTCGCGATGATTTTCGCTATGTTTTGATGAATCAGATTTGTGAAACCATTTTAGGTCTTTCCAGAACAGACGCGCTTGGAAGAAATGATTATGATTTAGTTCCAAAAGAACGAGCAGAATTTTATTACTCAGAAGACCAGAATGCTTTACAGCAAGGCATCCAGTCTAAACCGTCGATCGAACTCATAGGGACAAATTCTGATGGCAGCGTCCTGACCAGAACCTGGAAACTTCCTCTGTTTGACAGTCAAGGAGTTGCAACGCATCTGCTCTGTACTGCTGAAGATGCCACAGAGCGCA
>JBBSFA010000674.1:0-2906 GCA_038239185.1 Elainellales cyanobacterium
ATTGCAGCATTCCTGCAAGAGGTGAGTGACTTTAATCAATCCGCCAAAGAAAGCACGGCTAAAATCTACAAGCCCGATGCTTTCGTTGAGGCTTTTCGGTTCCTCTATACGAATATTCGGCGGTTTAATCCCGATGTCCCCGTTCGCTCTCTGGTTGTCAGTTCACCCATCTCAGCCGATGGGAAGTCGATCGTCGCTTTATGTTTAGCGCAAGCGGTCGCCAACATGGGGCAGCGGGTTTTGCTGGTGGATGCAGACTTACGTCGCCCCCAACTCCACCGCTATACCGGGCTAAAAAATCGCCGGGGCTTAACAGATGTGGTTGCAGGCGATGCGATGCCTGGAGATGTGATTCGGCAATCTTCGCTTGATCCAAACCTGTTTGTGCTGACAACCGGACTGATCCCTCCCGATCCAACCAAGTTCCTTTCTTCTCAAAAAATGCGAACTTTAATGGAAAAAAGCCCAGATATGTTTGATCTAGTTATTTATGATGCACCGCCGCTTTTAGGGCTGGTAGATACCTCCCTGATTACGCCCTATGTGGACGGGATGCTTTTAGTAGCGGGTTTGGATAAACTGAAATCTTCTCTTCTGAGACAGGCTTTAGAACAATTGAGAGGATCTGGGACTTCGGTTCTGGGAATTGTTGCCAATGGTTCTAGAGAATCAGTTCTCAACATTCAAGATATCTATCGTCCTTCTTACGAGCAAGAGCAGGAGGATTTACTCATCGAAGCAGAAACGATCGAGATGATTGCTGAACCAGCCGCGCCAGTGCCAAGTTTTCTGAAGAACTGGGATTTGAACTAAACGTATCTTCTCCAACTGCAACACCCCCTGGTTCAGCGCTGAGCCAGGGGGTGTTTATGATCGTACATTGGATTACGGAATGTTGAAGCGCTCTAAAACTTTCATGGCGATCGCACATACACCAATCGTGATCGCGATCTGAGCTGGCGTTTGCTTTTTCCCGCCGGTTTCAGAGACCTGAGCCGAAGCGGGTTGAGCCATATTCAATAAAACGATCGTGTAAAGCACGACTGCAATCTGTTTTCGGTTCAACATCTGTCTAAAGCCTGTTGATTGCGATGTTCTTGCCAACGAATTGCGAGAATCCCGGTCATAAACAGCATATAACCAGGCTCTTCAATTTGCGTCAGAATAGTCCCAAAGAGTAAAACCGTCAAAGCAAAAAACTTGGAAAGATCGTCAAAGCACAATCTTCGCCAGACTAATATCCAGAGATAAATGTAGGCTGCTAGACCCAAAAAGCCAAAATCTCCCCAGATGCCCGCCCAACTAAACAAAGGAGAGAACCAACTTGAGCGATCGCCTAGCCAGCTCTCGGATGCTGCATGCCACACCGCTTTGCTTGCATTAGAAACAGTAATATCAAACGGTCTCAGCAAGTCCTGGTAGTCCCAAACCATCCATCCTCCTAGGCGGCTGATCGTATGCCCTGGACCTAACCCAAGCAGCCAGTTCAGCGGGGAATGATAGAAAGTCGGAAGAATTGAAAAACCCGACAGCTTTAACTCCATGCCCTGACGTTGAATATCCAAATCGAACCAGGTTAGCAAGGCTTTGAACACCGTGGTGGCAGCGATCGTGATCAACCCGACAAACCCTGCGGCAATTCCCATGTATTGAATGAACTTGCCAAGGTTCTGGACTTTCGTCAGAATTAGGACCAATAAAGCCGCCAAAAAAACGGCGAGCACTTGCTTTGCATCTGCTTTCACTAAGTGGATTAACGAAGCAGCCACGATCGCTACTCTAATCCACACCGGGCGATCTTTTGCGCTAGAAAAGTAATAGACTACAAAAGCTAAAGAAACGGAACCGCCGACGACATGCCCAGAGCCTTGACCGAGGAAGACACCTTTAATATGATCTGCGTTGATTTGGTCAAGATGCAGGACAAAAGATTGAATCAGTGCGAAGAGTAAATTAATAAAGCCAAACCGCATCCACCAGCGGCGGAAGCTTGCTAGGCTCTCTGGTGAGAGAGGTAATGAAACAACGGTTAGGAGCCACATAAAAGGCTCCGCCAACAGCAGAAAACTCAGAACAATGTTAATAATGCCAGCGTTATTGAGTAGAGCGCTAGCAGTAATCACACCTAGCAAAATTGCAAGACCCAGCAACAGCTCTTGCGAAATAATGAACTGACGGCGATCGCGAGTCCGGCTTTTAGCCAGCACGAAGCCACAAACCCAGGGGATCGTCAGAAAGTGAAGAAAATTGATAACGGACGGAACTCCTAAAGCCCCAAAGACCCTAGGAAAGAAAGCAGTTGCAAAGGCAAATAACACCAGATTGGAACTGGTGATATTTCCCGTATGCTTTTGCTCAACAAGGTAGCTTTCTTGTGTAGCAAGAGAATTTTTTACCATTCTCATTTCATTTAGCTTGACGCATAAATTATTATTTTTTGCTTAGATCCCCGGATTCTCAAAGAATCCGGGGATCTGAATATCGATCGTCTTTTATCAGGACTTCATCCTAACGTGCTAAGTTTCATTTTTTTGAGAAAACTCTTGGTATAGCTGCGTTTGTCTGTTTGAGCACGATGACGCGCCAACACATAAACTTCCATCAGCTTTTGATAATTCTCCTTGGCTGTGTATTTGGCTTCAAACTCTGCTCGTGCTTCTTGACGCATCTGAGTCAGGATGTCCGGATTTGCCAAGATTAACTCTACTTGATTCGCCAAATCCTCAGCTTCGACCGGACGAAAATGGAGTCCTGTCCGATCGTGATCCACGACTTCCGCGATCGCGCCTATATTGGAAGCAATCACAGGCGTTCCTTTGGCAAAAGCTTCTATGGCAACCCGCCCAAAGGTTTCATACCACTTAGATGGAAAGATCAGCACTTTCGCATCACCCATTAACTCATAC
>JBBSFA010000675.1:0-2904 GCA_038239185.1 Elainellales cyanobacterium
AGGCAGGCACATCCGATCGAAATCCTAAAAACCGCACTCGATCTGTGAGTCTCAGTTCGGTAATCTGCTGGTGCAGTTGCTCTACATAAGCTTGTTCACCAAATAACGCATCTCCCACTAAAATGGCGACTACTTGATTTGGACAGTGAACCAGTGCTTCCAGCAAAATATGCTGTCCTTTCCAGGGGGATAAACGACTGAAGTGACCCACGATAAATCGATCTTCAAGTCCCAGCCTCTGTCTAATCTGAGCTATTTCAGCCGCTTGCGTTAGATACGCTTCTGGCGCAAAACCGTTGTAAACAATTGCCGTAATGTCTCGACGGCCTCCCGCCGCAATAAACGCGGCTTGAGTTGCCCCAGAGTTGGCAATAACGAGTGAAGCACAGCGATTTGCCAGTGTCACTGCAATCCGACGGTTAGTTGGGCTAAAGTGTTCAGCAGAGAGAATATCGTGTAGGTGATAAACCAAAGGACGGCGTGCGAGTAGGCTGGCGATCGCACCAATCACCAACGCTTTTTGAGTATTTGCGTAAATCAGGTCATAGTCACGGGCTATTTTTGCTACTTTAAGAATCAGCGGAACCAGAGCGCGAACGCTCTCCAAGCCTTGAAGCCGAATACTGTCTTTCCGGACTTTTATCGACTGGTTCGTGAACTCTTGAACTGGAATTTGCTGCTGCTCTAGCTGGTCTTTGAAGGAACCCTCAGCAAATAAGCCGACTAGACATCGATCGCGATAGGGCTTTGCGATATCTAGCAGACACAATTCAGCCCCACCCGGTTTACCACTTTGATCCAGAAATAAGATTTTCATATCAAGTGTCCTCTAACAGTACTCGCCGTATCTGCGGCGCGATCACGTGCCAATCGAAGTGAGTCGAGACATACTCCTGACAATCTGTTCGGGAAGGTAATGGCAACTCACCCGTTAGGAGTTCGCGCAGGCGCTCAGCGATCGCCGTTGCCTCGGCAGACTGAGTAATTAAGTGCGGACAAAAGGGTTGCAAAACCTCTGGCATTCCACCGATTGGCGTACAAAGTGTCGGTGTACCGCACGCTAACGACTCCAGCAAGATCAGCCCAAATCCCTCTAAGCTCTGGCTAGGAACTACCGTCAGATCAGCCGCTTGATAAGCAATCGGCAGTTGTTCATCTGGCAGAAAGCCGAGAAATTTCACGTCGTTTTCTAGCGCTAGTTCTTGTACCTGTCGTTCTAGCGTCTCTTGCAGCGGGCCTCTTCCAGCGATCGCTAGCCACAGGTTGGGCACTTGCGGCTTAATTTGGGCGAGTGCAGTGAGGAGCTTGTCCAAGCCCATCCGCTGAACCAATCGGCGAGAAGTAAACAGAATTGTTCGATCAGCTTCCCAGTTGAGTTGGGCACGGGCAGCTTGGCGAGACAGATTGGGCTGAAAGCGAGTCGTATCGACGCCGCCCGGAACAATATCAATTTTTTCCCAGGAGATTTGGTACTCTTCATGCAGGATGGTGCCAAAGGCTTTGCTAAGCACGATGAAGCGATCGCAGCGGTGATACACCCATCGTTCGATCCATTTCATTACGGATACACCCAAGGCACTAGCGCCTTCCTGTTCGCATTCAGATGCCCAAGGACCATGAAAGGTGAAGATAACAGGGACGCGAGCGGGTAACTTGTGCAGTATCGGTAAGCTGTAAAGAGAAAAATGCAGGTTAATCACATCCGGTTTTGCAGCTTGTCTCCTTGAGAAGTTTTTGTGGATCAACCAGAGCCGTTCCCAGAGCGAGTCCTCAGGTTCAGCCAGGTTTGTGAGCCGTAGGGTCTTGGGGGATGTATTAGCGGACAGTGCAGGAATTCCCAGCACACACAGTTCAACTTGATCTTGCTCTGCAGCGAAGTGCTGTGTCAGCTCATAGACATAGCGATCGAGCCCACCGGGATAACCCGGAAACCAGTTGTGGGCAATGCAGAGGATAGAGGCAGGCTTTAGGGGCTGGTTCATCGATCGAGTGGGCTATTTGTTGAAATCTGGATAAATAATATTGAACTTTAGCTAAGCGTTTAGTAGTCAAGCCTTCATCACTTATTTCGCAAAGAATGGAATACGCACCCATTCCTTAAAAAAATAAAATGGTAGACACTTAGGCAATCAGCTCTTCTACTCTGCTGTGGCTCATGTAGTCAGGCACCCTAACTCCAAAATTCTCCAGAATGCTGGGACAAATGGTGAGCGTTGAAATATCCTGATCTTTACGACCTTGTACACAGTTTGGATCGTAAATCAACATTGCTCCCTGTGGAGTATGCCAACCCGTCGTTGCCACGCCATCTTGAATCTTCTCTGCTTGCAGTCCTAACTCCTGCAAAGGCAAAGTTCGGCCCATGAGCTGTGCCTGCTCGTTGTGAATGCCGAGAAACAGAAAATCAAGGCTGAAGAAGCCATCGCGATTTTCTCGATAAATTAGCGGTTCACCATCAATGCTCAAACTATTTAAATGTTGCCTGAAGGTATCTTTTACTGTATCTTTTACTTTGACATTGAACTGGGGAGCCATCGCTGGCAACACTTCCCAGTCTCCTTCTGCAAGCTGCATCTGCTTCATGAAGCGCTCGGTATCTTTCACCGCACAGAGCGTATCTGCTCGCTGCGCAGAAGAGGCAGTCTGCCCCATACTGCCTAAAATCACCAGCCTATAGTCTTTGTCTTTCTCCATAAGCTGGACGAGTCTCGTTAGAAACTCATCAAATTTCATCATGGTGAAATCAATCTCATCTCGATAGGTTTGGCTCTACCGACTGAACTATGCAGAGCTATTCTTGAAGATGCCAACAAATAAGGCATCTGAGCTTGAAATTTTTAAAGTTTCTGAAGCCATAGCCCGAACGTTTAATCAATTTCAGCTTATTATTAATGCCCTCGACCG
>JBBSFA010000676.1:0-2901 GCA_038239185.1 Elainellales cyanobacterium
GGCCAGAACCTCCTGATCCGGTGAAATTTCTTAGCTCTCAAAAGATGAAGCAGCTAATGGCAGCTTTCGAGAAAAAATATGATCTAATTTTGCTAGACGTACCTCCTGTTATGGGGCTTGTAGACGCTTTGCAGGTTGCTTCTCTCTGCGATGCTGTTGTGCTGGTCGGACGGTTGAATTGCACAACGCGATCGGGTTTGTCAGAAGCGATCGAGACCCTTAGCCCACTGAAGCTTTTGGGTGTTGTTGGCAACGGCGTTAATTTTCATCCTAATCGATATATCAGCGATGTGAATATTGACCCATTGCTCCAAAGCTATGTAACTGAAGAAGATGAAGGCTACAACCTTCAAGAATCGTGCCGAAGCAAATCTTGCTGAAGTAGCTATTAGATTCACTGTCGGTATTGCAAGCAAGCAAACCCTTTAAGCATTTAACCCTCAGTTTACTTAGTTCATCTACTGTCCTCATTCACTGTAAGAGTCATTATGGTTACCTCCAACGTTCTTCTAACCACTGCTAAAACCATCGTTCTGAATGTGCTGAAGTCGGAGCAAACTGATATCACAAGTTCATCTCACTGGAGCCTTAAATGGAGAGGTGGTAAGCTATGGGTTAGTCAATCTGAGTCAGATTTAGTTCACTCGTTGCCTGCTTTGAATAGTCACGTTTGGCTGAAGAAATGCTTGAGCCGATCGCCCGTGCAAATCGTCTGTCTCGATCCCAAATTAGATGAAGTCGGACTAAAGTATTGGGCAGATGCCTGTCAGGAAGCGGATAAGCAAATATTTCTGCGAATTCCGGCTGCCACAGACCTTCCTCAAAAATCAAGCTACATCGGTTGGTGGCTAAAACGATCAGTGGACTTGCTTGCGGCAGCTGCCCTAGTGACCGTTTTAAGTCCAGTTCTGCTTGGGCTTGCTATCTTTGTCCACCTGACATCACCTGGACCGATTTTCTTCCGGCAGTGGCGAGTTGGCGAACGCGGCAAGCTGTTTCGGATTATCAAGTTTCGCACCATGAATGCGAATGCAGAACAGTTGCATCATCAGGTCATGGTGGATCAACAGGGATTACATAAACGCCAGGATGATCCCCGCATCACCTCGCTCGGCGCCTGGATGCGAAAATATAGCCTAGATGAATTGCCTCAGTTGTTCAATGTCCTGCAGGGCGAAATGAGTCTAGTAGGACCTCGCCCTTGGGCGCTATATGACGCGCTCCGCATCAGCAATAAACATCGGCGGCGGCTGAATGCGCTGCCCGGAATTACAGGGGCTTGGCAGGTGGAGGCGCGATCGGCTCTGCGCGATCTGGAAGCGGTCAGCCAGCTCGATTTAACGTACTTAACTTCCTGGTCAATTCAGCAAGACTTTAAGCTATTGCTGTTGATAATTCCTAAGGTGCTTTCGGGATTGGGTGCATATTAGTTTCAAACCGAGCGACTTAAAAACTACTTAACCAGCTCGGCTGCAAGCTCATTAATGAATTTTCTGAGTCCTGATAAGGCGCGAGAGCGATCGAATCTTCAACTTCTAAAAGCTGATCATGGAAGCATCACAGCAAGTGTTAGACAAGGTGAAGTTATGCAAGGTGAAGTTATGCAAGTTTCAAGTAGAGCAGAACTCGTAATTGAGGCAGGTCGGACTGAGCATCAGTACTGGCAAGATCTGTGGAAGTACAGGGAGCTGTTTTACTTCCTGGCATGGCGAGATATTTTGGTGCGCTATAAGCAAACGGTATTTGGCATTGCTTGGGCGCTGATTCGACCGTTTTTAACAATGCTTGTGTTTACAGTTGTATTCGGCAGTTTTGCTAAGCTACCCTCCGAAGGAGTGCCTTACCCGATTCTAGTGGTTGCTGCCCTGTTGCCCTGGCAGTTTTTTGCCAATGCTTTAAGTGAGTGTAGCAACAGTCTAATTTCCAATGCCAACTTGCTCTCCAAGGTGTATTTCCCCAGGCTGATTGTGCCGGTTAGCGCAGTGGTCGTCAGCTTTGTAGACTTTATAATTTCTGGTATGATTTTGCTGGGCTTGATGGCATGGTACAACTTTGTGCCGAACTGGCGGATTTTGGTGTTGCCGTTATTTATCCTGATTGCCTTTGCAGCTGCGATCGGGGCAGGGTTATGGTTGGCTGCGCTGAACGTAGAGTATCGAGATTTTCGCCATATTGTGCCCTTTATTGTGCAGTTTGGGCTATATGTCTCTCCGGTAGGGTTTAGCAGCAGCGTGGTGCCAGAGCAATGGCGGTTACTCTACTCATTAAATCCGATGGTGGGGGTGATTGATGGATTTCGTTGGGCAATTCTAGGAAAAAATTCTGCCATTTACTTACCTGGTTTTGTTCTCTCTATCGGATTGGTGATCCTAGTGCTGCTGAGCGGTATCTGGTACTTTCGTAATGTTGAACGGAGGTTCGCAGATATTATCTAATGGTTCTAGAGGTAATTGTTCTAGAGAACATATTGTGAATTTCGGCGGTTATTTGGCGAGGTTTCGATCGCATGCGTGATAGGGTCATTCAGGTGGAAAACCTAAGTAAGAAATATGTGATTGATCATCACGAGCAGGGAGGATATAAAACTCTGCGCGATCAGCTTAGGCAGGGTGTCAAGTCGTTAAGTCGCAAACTGTTTCTATCAGACAGAAAGCGAGCTGACAATTCTCAGCGCGAAGAGTTTTGGGCATTGAAAGATGTCTCATTTGAGGTTAAACAGGGCGAGATTGTTGGCTTTATTGGTCGCAATGGAGCAGGAAAATCAACGTTATTAAAGCTTTTGAGCCGCATTACTGAACCCACTGCGGGACGGATTGTCCTGCGAGGGCGAGTGGCAAGTCTGCTGGAGGTTGGCACAGGCTTTCACCCAGAGCTAACAGGCAGAGAAAACATCTATCTCAA
>JBBSFA010000677.1:0-2900 GCA_038239185.1 Elainellales cyanobacterium
AATCGCTCGTGGAACTGCGGCGAAGAAGGAGAAACTGACGATCCGGAAATCAATATTTTGCGGCAGCGCCAACAGCGCAATTTTCTAGTGACTCTGATGCTGTCGCAGGGGATTCCGATGCTACTGGCAGGCGATGAGATGGGGCGATCGCAGCAGGGCAACAATAACGCTTACTGTCAGGACAGTGAAATTTCCTGGATTCACTGGGATCTGTCTGAAGAGAACGAAGCGCTGCTAGATTTTAGCCGCCAGTTGATTGAGTTTCGTCGCCAGCATCCGGTGTTCCGTCGCCGCAAGTGGTTCCAGGGTCGAGCGATTCATGGCTCTACGGTGAATGACATCGCCTGGTTTAACCCGGATGGCAGCGCCATGCGCGAAGAACAGTGGAGCGATGGGTTTGCCAAGGCGATTGGCATTTTCTTGAACGGGGAGGAGATTCCGACTCCGGGAGAGCGAGGCGAAAGAATCATTGACAATAGTTTTATGGTGTTTTTCAACGCTCACTATGAGCCGATCGAGTTTTTGCTGCCGGAAGGACTGCAAAACTGGGAATGGCAAACGGTGATTAACACAACAGAATCGCGATTTGCGGATCATAGCAAGCGGTATCAGCAGCAGGAATCGATCGAGGTGGTCGAGCGATCGATTCTGGTGTTGCAGCGGTTGGGATAAAACAAAACCGAGCGATCTGGATCGCTCGGTTTCAAATCATCTTAAATCCAAATTATGAAATCGAGACGGCGACGGCAATAAGTCCGCCCACCAAGGCGATCGCGCCAATGCCGAAAATCAAATACTGCGTCTTTTGCTTCTGATCCGGGGGTTCTGCCCGATAGATCTTTGGCTCAACGGCAAAGTTATTCAGGCGACCGCCCTCTTCCTCGATATATGGCATATTATTGACTTCCTCAAACTAATTCTGCTTATTGTAACAAATAATTAAGCAGATACCGCTACTAATTTAGGGTAAGTAAACTTTTTTAACTACGTCGGCGAGTCGCTGCATGGCGATCGCCAACTCTTGATCGCTAGCGGTGAGGCTGATGCGAAAACATTGATGCTTGTGCGCCCAGTCTGCCTCCAAGCCTGGAAAGAACGGATGCCCTGGCACAACAATTACACCGACTTGCTTCAAGAGCTGGTAGAACTCGCGATCGCTCATGGGCAGGTCTTGCAGCCATAGCCAGCCGAAGATGGCTCCTTCTCCCAAATGCAAAAACCAGGGCACATCGTTAGGCATTGTGGCATCGAGCGCAGATTCGAGCACGGCAAATTTTGCCTGGTAGTGAGGGCGAATCACTCGCAGCGACAGCTCGGCTAGTTTGCCCGATCGAATCGCTTGAGCGGCGATCGCTTGTCCATAGCGGGAAGAGTGCAGGCAGAGGTTTGTCTGAAACGCTTCGAGCACCTGAATCACGGCTTCATCGCCGATCGCAATGCCGACCCGCTCCCCCGGCAGACCTGCCTTGGAGAGGCTGAGGCAATGCACCACGTTTTTGCCGAAAATCGGAGTCATTTCGGTAAAGTTGAGGCAGGGATAGGGCGATGCGTAAGCCGAATCAATGAAGACGGGCACATCTTGAGCCGCTGCGATCGCGACAATTTTCTCAACTTCTTCGTCGCTCAGCACGTTGCCCGTAGGATTGCAGGGACGCGAAAACAGCACGAAGCCCGTTTCTTGATTGACTTCTAGCTGGCTGAAATCGGGGCGGTATTTGAAACGGTGCGGCGTGGCGTTGAACTCGATCGCGGGCTGATAGGCTTTGAGCGCTTCTGGAATCAGGGTAACGCCGCCGTAGCCCGTGTAGTCTGGGCTGAGAGGCAGCAGGATTTGCTTGAGTCTGCCGTCGCTGGTGTAGCCGCCCATGGCGTTTGCCGCCAAGAAATAGAGCGATTGGCTTCCCGGCGTGATCAAGACATTGCGATCGCTCAAGCTCAGCCCATAGCGCTGGTTGAAGTCTGCAACGACTGCTTCGATTAACGGCTGGTAGCCCTGACTGGAGCCATAGCGGCAGACGACTTCGCCGTATTCTGAACTGGCTAGCAGCGTGGCAGTACAGTCTCGCCAGAGCTGTTCTACTTCGGGCAAAATGACTGGATTGCCTGCACTCAGGTTAATGAAATCTTTGTCTGAGTCCGATCGCAAGGTCTCGATGATGTCTTTCATAATGGCTCGAACGCCTGTCAGGTGAGACATGCGATCGCCAAACTGGGTCAGAGCAAGAGTCATAGCCTTAAAATAGAATGCGACAAATTTGTTAGGGAGCTGGGCTTTAATTATGTCCCAAAAATTGCCGTAGCCGCAGCAGGCTAAATGTCTGCCCCAAGTTGAGCGGCAGCAAAGTCACTCCGGCGATCGAAGATTGCACCCAGCCTTCGCCCCAATGCCATTCATGATAGCCGTCAATCCCTTTGCTCATGAGCATTCGGAATCCAGTCTCATCGACGCGATCGACGTGATGCTGAATCGGGATAGCACCAATCCAGCTTGTGAAGACTGTGTTGAGTAGGAGGCGATCGGGCAAGCCAGCCGAGAAAGTCTGGGGGAAAAGCCACCGCCGAAACTGCTCAGGACAGAGCAGGCTGTCGCGAATCTTCTGCTCTGAGGCATTCAGTTCAATCCGCAGGTGACTCTGTTGAAACGTGCCTAGCATAATGGAAGGTAGAATTTTTGGTGGTGTCTCCAGCGTACCAAGGCAAAGATTAAGCGTGTGGCAGAATTTAACATGACTGACCTAATTCAGGTAACCGTCAAGCTCTTTGCTGCCTACCAAGAGGCATATGGCAAATCAGAGCTGGTCTTAGAGTTGCCGCCAGATACTACCGTTGCCGCCGTGCGCGATCGCCTGCTGCAAGAGCATCCCAGTCTGGAGCAGTGGCGCAATCTCACCCGATTTGGA
>JBBSFA010000678.1:0-2898 GCA_038239185.1 Elainellales cyanobacterium
ATAGCCTTGCGGAGCGCGATCGCCCAAAAGCTGCACCAGGTTTTGCACCGTCACATTGGCGATGATCTGGTCAGCCGTTTCCGTCCAGACTTCTCCGGTTTTTTGGCTGCGGATTTCAACAGCCGTGGCGCGATCGCCTTCCATCCGAATCTGCTCAACCGTATGGCGCATCAGCAGTTTACCGCCATCGCGCTCTAGGGCTGCTACGAGGCGATCGCTCAAGGCTTGCATACTGCCGTGCAGGTGATACAACCCTTGCGGCTCCTGAGAAACACCGAGCGCCGTGGCGGCATAAAGCAGTGCCGTTTCGTCTGCATCGACCTGTGAATAGAGCTTGAGCTGCAAATCTAAAAAGGTTTTGAGGCGGCGATCGTCTCCCAATCCCATTAGGCGTAGCACCTGCCCGACGGTCGAGAAGGTGTAGGGCGCTGTCAATAAAGTATCGGGTCGGACGGCTTGGATGAGCTGCCACAGATCCCACGCATCGCGCGGCGGCAACACCGGATCGCGAGATTGAAACGCCCAGCTATAGCGAAACAGATTGCTCAGAAGCTGCCAGAAGGTTTCGCTGCCGGGAAACTGGCTTTGCCGTTCAGCCTGCCATTGCGCTGGGTCGCGCCAAACGCTGATTGGCTCTGTTTCTCCGGGCAGATAAACGGCGCAAGCCGGATCGCAAGGAGTTGCTTTCGGTAGATCGATCGCCAGCTCTGAAAAGATCCGGTGGTGAATGCCACCCGGTTCTAGCCCTGCAACCTGGGTGGCTCCCACATCAAAGGTGAATCCTTTGCGCTGAAAGGTGGAAGCGCAGCCACCCGGCACGATCGCCTGATCCAGCACTAGCACTTCAGCCCCGCGATGGGCAAGCAGTGCTGCCGCCGTCAAGCCGCCGATTCCGGCTCCAATGACGATGACCTTTTGGCGATCGATTGGGCGATCGGCTGAGTTGAAATGTGGCATGTTTCGGAAAGATGATCAGAAAGGTTTATTTTTTGGCAAACTCGACTGGGTTTTGATCCCGCCGATGCTGTACAGGAATGGGCGTTCCTTGGCGATCGCCTGCAAGAGCCGCCGTGGTTTCCAATGCCGATCTGAGTCGCTTGGCGGCATAAATCGACATGTCGCGGGGGACGCTAATGCGATCGCGCAAATACCGTAAAGCCATATCCGAATCGGGCGGCGGTGAGCAGACTTGCCCCGTGATCAAATGAGTCAGGGCACTGCGCAAAGCCTCATCCATTACGGCATCGTCAACTGGATTCACGCGAATAATATTGGCACGGTGTTTGAGCACCCGGTGCAATGCCTCGACTCGTGAGGTTTCTGGCTCCGGGTAAGTGGCATCGGGTAGCCCCTCCCACGCCCCGTTATCCACGCGAGACTTGTTGATTTGCATCTGCGGCTCCCCGTTTTCCCAGCAGCCGCCCATCTGCGGCGGCAAATCATGCGCGTGGGTGTGGAAATCGCTCTGGGTGCCTCGATAGGTCGATCGGCTTTCCATTGCCGTAAACCAGTCGGACAGGCGGGGGTTTGCTTCGCGCAGGGAATAGCCTTTGTAATAGTAGAGACTCGCGTTCATCCGCTCGACGTAGGGCGTGAAGATCACATCGGCTGTGCCAAATTCTTCCAGGAAATAAGCCCCTGGAGTCGAAGCCAAAGCCGCTTCCACCTTTGCCACCACGCCTGCGAACTGATCGCGGCTTCTCGCCTCTTGCTGCACCGAACTGGCGGGGTAACATAACCAAGCGCACCAAGCTCTAAACAGCAGCCGCTCTAGCTGCCGCAATGGTAAGACTCTGGGGTGTTTCATGCCCAGCCCCAGTGCTCCTCCCAATGTCCCAAAGTCTTGTTCCAGGGCAATCAAGATGTCATCGCTTTCGGTGATCAGGCGACCATCTAGATCGATCGCAGGCAGCATCCCCGATGGCACTTTACGCTTATACCAGCTTTCCTTTTCCCCATAGCAAAACATCGTGACTTTTTCGATGCGGTAGGGAATACGTTTTTCTTCAAGCCACAGCCAAATTTTCTGGCAGTAGGGACACCAAGCATGGTTGTCGCGATAGAGGGTGACTCGCACATCGGCTTCGGTTTGACCGAATAGACGCAGCCGAGCTTGCGCGTTGGTGTTCCCGTTGATGGGATCAACCTGAAAATCTGCGAGGGCTTCGAGTTCTGCCCAGCTTAGCGGGGCGATCGAGGAGGCAGTGGATGTCATTTTGAGTTTAAAGCGATGCTTAGCTTCTTCTAGCTTAAGGCAAGTCGCTTAAGACAGGCGCGAGACGCACGAGGCTCGATTAGCCCTGCTGCTGAAACTGAGCCAACAACCAAGCTCCCACCTGGGATTGATCCGTTTCTCGACTGCGACGAAGTGCCTCTTCTAGCACCGCAAGAGTTAGCCCCGGTAAAACCTGCGAGACTTGAATCCGTTGACTGCCTTGATCCGCTATGGCATAAGCCAGAATTTGGGCATTTTGCACATCCACCACCCAATATTCACTGATACCCAACTCTTCATACAGCGCGCGCTTGATGCCAATATCATCCAGCAAGGTCGTAACGGCAACCTCAATCACCAAATCAGGCGCGGGAAACCGATTTAAATCAATTACAGAGGTTCCGTGTGGAATGAGTTGAGCGCGATCGCCAATGTAATACGATACATCCGGTTGACACTCTCCGATTCCCGCCTTGCGATAGCTACAGTTCGGCAAAATCTTAAACGCGATCGCTTTCACAATCCCAAAAAGATTTACAGCTAAAGAAATTGTCCCGTCATCTTTTGAATGGTCATGTCCAACAGGTAACATCTCAAGCCTCATGTGTCCTTTATAGTAATAGCCTTTTGCTTGCTCATAGTTCGGGTCTTCGATCGCGCGAATATACTCGTCCCAGGAAGCA
>JBBSFA010000679.1:0-2893 GCA_038239185.1 Elainellales cyanobacterium
AAGCACAGTCTACGTCAGAAGTCGAAGCGGGCTGCAATGGACGATGACTACATGTTGACGCTGCTGGCAGCCGCACTACCCGAATCCAAGCCTGGACTAGAACCTAGCTGTCAATAGCGTTTGAGATGCGCTTACCCTGGCAGCCAGTGCCGCAGCCAAAACCGGAGTTAAACGGTCACGCTTCCAAGAAAACGCCTGCACTAGAGTTGGAGTAAGGAGGTCGCAATGCGATTTTTTATCTTCATTCCGGGTTCGTTCTTCGTTCTGCTCATTGTCTTTTTGATTGGAGTGACCCGCCGACCGTCACCCCCTGAAGAACTTTATCCGGTTCCCCAGAACGTCAAGGAATTTCTCAGACGCGGAGAACTCTACGAGAAACAAGGTGATTATGAGAAAGCGTTTGCAGACTACGTACAAGCGGCAAAGCTAGAACCGAACAATAGCTCTGCGTATCTTGGTCAAGCCTCATCGCTATCAGGACTCGATCGCCATGCCGAAGCAATCAAGAAGTACAAGATTGTGAAACAGCTTGACCAAGCAAATAGACAAGGAACTCATATCGTCGATTACATGATTCAACGTGAGCAAGAGGAACTTCAAACCACAAAATAATAATCGTTCATGCGCCAAGAACTCACGCAAGCCTACGCTAATTTCTTCTTAGCAGGGCGAAATTTTCAACGATCGTTGAAGCGCGGCGATTTGCCGAATCGGTGCTGGGACAATCAGTTACATCAGGAACAGCACTCACCAAGCAGATTGATGAAGCGATCGAAGCTGCCATTGTTCGAGTAGCCAGAACACTTGTCCAAAGCTCACACGACGCATGAGGCATACGATCGCCTCACAGATCTGCTGGAGCATCAACCGAATCTCAGTGTTCGATCGTCTACCTCGGTGCTTCAGCAGGCGTACAGTACCCCGATTCCGATCGCCTATCTCGCATCAGCCCTAGCAGATATCACTCCAGAAACAACCGTTTATGAACCCACTGCGGGAAATGGGGCTTTGCTGATTGCTGCAAAGCCTGAGAAAGTCATCGCCAACGAAATTAACAGCGATCGCTTTACAGAGCTTGCGACCAGAGGATATTTCAAGCTAACTCAGGAAGATGCAGCGATTTATCAACCTCAAGAGACGGTCGATCGCATCATTTGCAACCCACCTTTTGGTTCCGTCCTGGATGAAAATTACCGGACTCGAAGATTTCAAATTTACGACAGTTGGACAACACAGGTCGATCAGGTGATTGCATTCAAAGCGCTGGAGGTGATGAAAGAAGACGGTCGAGCCGTGCTGATTTTGGGAGGAAAGAAGGGCAGTGACACAGAATGGTGCTCGGATCGCTACAACACCAGAGAGAGTCGAGGCTTCTACCACCTTCTCTACAACCGCTACAACGTTACACAACACTTCTCAGTTTGGGGCGATCTCTATCGAAAACAGGGTGCAGCCTTTCCGATAGATATCGTTGTCATTGAAGGTCAAGGCAGATCCCAAAGGATGCTTCCAGCCGCCGAAGTCCCTATCATCTATGAATCTTTTGTCCAACTCAAGGAGCTATTACCGAATGAATCTATACGACAACTCTCCCAAACTCTGGTCGCCTCACGGGAGGCGATCGCTTTTCGTCGTCAAAGTCCCAGCAGAAACAGAGTTTTTGATCGAGAAGCTGTACAAATCGCTGATTCAACAGCGGCTGGACTGGATAATTCAACGCTGGATGCTGGAGTTCCCCAGCACTCAGGAGGAAACGCAGATGCTACTGCTCAAACATCTGCAAGCCCTATCCCTCTATCAGGATCACCCAGCCCTGAATGGGGGCAGCGAGGAGGACGAGACAACTCGGCTGAGAGACTGGCGACAGGCTTGGGCAGAAACGCTAATCCTCTACAGCGATCGCTTCAACCAATTGCTGACGCTCAACAACGTCAACTTTCCCGCAATTCCGCTCAACAAGACTCATCCAGACTTTCAACGATTGCTAGAGATTCATCAGGTAACCCATCTGGAAGAATGGCTCCTCGATCTGACCCCTTGACTGTTCAAGCTTCAGCCCCTGCACTCAATATGGATGCCAACCTATCGCCTCAATCCATCCAGAATACTGACGATCAGCCTAAGCAAGTGCCCTATGTCTCCAAAAGCAAAGGGCAAACAACGGGGACTCTGATTCCTGCCAACATGGCAAGTGCGGCTCAAGCGGCGTTGGAGCAGTTTGAGCAAACCTACGGCAGCATTGATGAGTATCTAGCCGATCGCCTTGGGTACGCCTCCGTTGCCGAACTGCATCAATACTTCAGTGCTGAACAGGTCGATGCTTCCGCGTTGGCGATCGGCAACATCGAGCGGGGCAGTGGCTTCATCACAGGCGATCAAACCGGAGTGGGCAAAGGTCGCATCTGCGCCAGTATTCTCCGCTATGCTCGGCAACAGGGTAAAGAAGCCATCTTCGTGACGCAGAAGAAAACGCTCTATGCAGACATGATGCGGGATGTGTCTGACATCGGCATGTATAACTTCAACCCCTTCATCACGGATACCAACGCCGAGATTCCGCTGCCAAACGGGCAAGAATTAACCACAGGCGGTGCGGCTCAACAAGAACGAGCGATGCGAGAGATGATCGGCTCTCGCAGTACGGGGATGTTCTACAACGCAGTTTTCACCACCTACAACCAACTCCAAACCGTGGGTCAGAAAGAACCTCTGCGGCGTGAGTTTCTCAGAGCGATCGCCTCCAATGCCATTCTCATCCTTGACGAAGCACATGAAGCAGGAGGCACAAAGAACGAACGCAAACCCAGCATGGCTTTCCCCGATCGCGCCGAGTTTGTCCGAGAACTGGTGGATTCAGCATCGGGGGTTTTCTATTCCTCTGCTACCTATGCCA
>JBBSFA010000680.1:0-2889 GCA_038239185.1 Elainellales cyanobacterium
AAAGCGGCAGTGGAAACCTGCACCAGCGCTGGAATTCGGACGGTGATGATTACAGGCGATCATCCGCTGATGGCACAGCACATTGCCGAAGAGCTGACGATCTCGACCAACGGGCAGTACTTAACCGGACAGCAGCTAGCTGAAATGTCGGCGGAACAGTTGGCAGAAAGAGTAGAGACTGTCTCCGTCTATGCCAGAGTTTCGCCAGAGCAAAAGCTGAAAATTGTCGATGCGTTGAAGCAGCGGGGACAGATCGTCGCGATGACCGGAGATGGGGTGAATGATGCCCCTGCGCTCAGCAAAGCCGATATCGGCGTGGCGATGGGAATCACGGGCACGGATGTCGCCAAAGAAGCGGCAGACATGGTCTTGCTCAACGACAACTTTTCGACCGTCGTCTCGGCGGTGCGGGAAGGACGGGTGATTTACGATAACATTCGTAAATTCATTCGCTACAGCTTGACCGGAAATGTCAGCGGTGTAGTCATCATGCTATTCGCGCCGCTGTTGCTGATGCCGCTGCCGCTGAAGCCGATTCAGATTCTCTGGATCAACCTGCTGGCAGATGGATTATTGGCATTGGCGCTGAGCGTTGAACCTGCCGAAGAAAACACGATGAAGCGATCGCCCTACCCGCCCAACGAAAGCGTTTTCAGCCGAGGAATTGGGCGAGATATTATCTGGGTTGGTTCGCTGATGGGGTTGGTTTTCCTGGGGTTTGGCTATCAAATCTGGCAAGAGAAGTGGCCGCACTGGCAAACCATGCTGTTTGCGACCCTCGCTTTCTCTCGGATGAGCTTGGCTTTAGGAATGCGCTCCGATCGCGAACTGCTAATACAGCGGGGACTGTTGAGCAACAAACCCATGCTAGGCGCTATAGTGCTAACCTTTGCGCTGCAAATGGCGGTGCTATATGTGCCTTGGCTCCAAGGCTTCTTCCAAACGCAGCCGCTCACCTCAAACGAGCTGCTGCTCTGTCTAGGGATTAGCACGGTCGGATTCTGGGTATTTGAACTGCAAAAAATTGTATTCCGTCGGCGCAGATCCTAAGTCTTGATCTAGATGAATTTGGGATGAATCTGGCTTGTATAGGGCGACTCCTGAGAGAGTCACATCATATACTTGTTCGGTAGCGGTTTATACTGAATTGATTCAATTCGTTGATACCGCGATCGATCCCATACTTCATTTTATATGGCGCAAAACAACCATAGTTTAAAGACCGCTTTGAATCTGGGTGGACTTGGCAATAAACCGCTTAACCGTAAAGATACGGTTCAATCGGCTCGACCCGATTACTTTCAGTTACAGCTTACAGGACGCGGTGCTTTCAATTTTGCGCTGACAGGGTTCTCTACCAATGCCGATCTACAGCTTTTGAATGCGAAAGGGCGATCGCTCGGACGCTCTCAAAAGCCTGGAACGCAACCTGAGTTGATTCAGAAATCGCTAGAAGCTGGCACCTACTACATCAAAGTGTCAGCCCGACAAAGCAGAACGCGCTACCAGTTGAGTGTCGGCTCTGCATCGGCAACGGGGACTTTGGGCGATCGCTGGCTGTATCAGTTGCAAAATGCCTCGATCGACGCGATCAACAACACCCCGTTTAATTTGGTGACGATCGACTACTCCAAAGACGGCAGCAACAGCGGTCGCTACACGGCGAACGATCTAGCTACGCTGCACCGCAACGGCAAACAAGCGCTTGCCTATCTCAGCATTGGCGAGGCTGAAGACTATCGCTATTACTTCGATTCGCACTGGGTTTCTAACGCTGGCGGTTTGAAACAGCCGGATGCCGATGCACCGGACTGGCTCGGACGCACCAACCCCGACTGGGAAGGCAACTACAAAGTCGAATACTGGTCGCCTGACTGGCAGAAGATCGTCTATGGCTATGTCGATAAAATCATCAGCGCCGGGTTCGATGGCGTTTATCTAGATATTGTCGATGGCTTTGAGTATTGGAGCGATCGCAACAACGGCGACAAGTTGTCTCTCAGCACCGCTGATGCTGCCAATCGGATGATTCAGTTTGTCGAGCAAATTGCCAGCTACGCCAGATTGAAAAGCGGTAACGCTAGTTTTGCGATCGTGCCGCAAAATGCCGAATCGATTCTCGCCTACGATACTGATGGCAGCTATCTCAGGACGATCAGCGGCATTGGCGTTGAGGATTTATTCTATAACGAAGTCAGCCCTCAGCCCGCTAGCGAAACCAACTATCGCCTCCAGTGGCTCAACGCCATCCACGCGGCTGGCAAGCCAGTTTACGTGGTGGATTATGTCGATGATGGATCGGGCTATCAGGGCGCAAACCGGACTCGCATCGACAGTTTCCGATCGGACGCGATCGCCAAAGGCTACGTCCCTTATGTTGGACGACGCGATCGGGCGCTTGATACGCTTAATTCGATCGCGGGCGTTCAGCCTTAGCCCTAGTAGCCGTTTAGGAAAACGTCTGCGTGAGTGAAGTCTGCGTAGAACGAAGGGCAGAAAGCGATCCGTAAAAATCAAATATCCGATTTCGCACCAAATCAGGATATCGATAATGGAAGAAATGTCGCCCATTCGGACATTGCCAAATCCGATCGCCTGCCTGCATCCAAGTCTGCCATTCCCGCAGTTCATGGGGAGAAACGACGCTATCTTTTTCTCCCCCACAAACTAACGTGGGTATCTTGGTTTGACTGGGCGAAATCGAGATGCGGCGAAATAAAGTGTGCGGCGAGAGAGAATTTAGCAGATCTTGCTCTAAAACTTTAATCAACGATCGCGTCATGCACTGCGACTGATATCCAAACAGACTATGCGCCATCTGCGCCAAAATCATCTGGCGATCGCAGGGCAGCATCTGGCAGTGAGTGTAGTAAAACGCCTGCCAGTCAA
>JBBSFA010000681.1:0-2882 GCA_038239185.1 Elainellales cyanobacterium
AGCTCGAAGATGTATTTGAGCAAATTAAACAGGGCGAGGTCAAAAGCTCTGCTCATGCGGGTGTGATGAATTTGGGTGTCCCCACTTTGCCAGAGTTTCCCAAAGATCCAGGCGATCGCAACCGCACGTCGCCCTTTGCTTTCACAGGTAACCGCTTTGAGTTCCGGGCAGTCGGGTCTAACCAATCTGTCTCTGGTCCGTTGGTTGCGATGAACACGATCTTGACCGATTCGCTCACCTGGGTAGCAGACGAGTTAGAGGCAGAACTGGCAAAAGGGATGGCGCTGGACGCTGCTGCCTTCACCGTTCTCAAAGAAGTCATGGAAGATCACAGCGCCGTCGTCTTTGGCGGCAACGGCTACTCTGAAGCTTGGCACAAAATGGCGGTCGAGGAACGCGGGCTGCTAAACCTGCCTACCACGGCTGACGCGCTGCCCGTCTTGAAAGAGAAGTACATTGAGGAACTGTTCGAGAAAACAGGAGTGCTGTCTGCTTCTGAACTGGAAAGCCGCTTTGATGTCTATGCAGAGCAGTACGTTCAGGTGATTGAAATGGAAGCCAAGCTCGTGATCAGTTTGGCAAAAACGGTGATTTATCCGGCGGCATTCCGCTACTTGTCAGAGCTTTCTACAAGTATCGCCAACTTGAAACAAATTGGGATTGCCTTCGAGCAAGAAAGTGTCGAAACGGTTGCGGCTTTAACGAAACGGATGATGGATACCGTCAGCAAGTTGGACAGTGCGATCGCTAAACATGATTTTGCCATGATCGAGGAACATATGCAGTACTGCGCCAAAACGCTCCGCCCGCTGATGGATCAAGTGCGCGAATTTGCGGACGCGATCGAAGGAGAGGTGGCAGACGATCTGTGGCCCCTGCCCAAGTACCAGGAAATGCTGTTTATCAAATAGCAAATCGCCGCACTGAGTGTGCGGTCAAGTTAAATAGCAGCTCAAATAGCGATCGCTCCGAAAAGCGATCGCTATTTGAGCTGAATCGATAAGTGACCTCGCACTTATCGGCTTCTTCAGAAATGGACTGCCAATAGTGTGTTCTCGATGAAGACGGCGTAGAAATGCTGGGAGCACCCTAAAAAGTTATGACAATATTTCACTATCAGGTTTTCGCCGGATTGTAGGCGATCGTTTGGCGATCGGCTTTTAAAGCAGTGAGTTTGATCTCAGCGCAAACAGATTTTTTGTCAGCAGTGTCAACCCGTTCGTCGGCAAGTGCAGCTACCTCTCCCTCAACTTTGCCATTTTTTGCAGTTTAGTCTGTTGATGAGGAACGCCGCTCAATGAAACTTCTACGATGTGACCTTGGGGCTTTTTGCACTGCGATGTTGGTAGCAGCCACTATCACGCTTACCGTTCCCGTCAAGGTCAGCTTTCAGTCTAAACTCAGTCCAGTGCTTCAGCGATCGGCGGGTCTGATTTCTTGTGCGGTTGCAATTTGCCAAACCGCTAGAGAGTCAGAGCTTGCTGCTGTTCCAGAGAATCAGAGTGCAATATATCAAGGCTTCTCTGAATCGTTTTCTGAACTATTCTTTGAGACGTTTCCTGCGCCTCTCCCTCGATCGCCTTCCAGAAAATCCTCCAAAGGCTCTTAATACAGTAAAGCGAACCTTTTAGATTTAAGGAGTTGGGATACAACTTTACCTTTTAACCTAAAAGATTCGCTTTAGCGCGAACTAAGCCGCGATCGGATTGAAGGATTCAAGCAAAAAGCGAGATCAGTCTGGGCGATCGATCTGGCTAAATTGCTCTGCTGAATTGATCTAAAGCCCGATGCTTAAGGATGAAACAACAGATCGGGGAAAAAACGGTTGAATTCAATAATGATTCCAGCCGTAATAAACATCCAAACGGTTGCCAACACAGGGGCAGTGGACAGGTATTTGACAAAATATTGCATAGCGATGCTCCAGGTAAAGAATTTAGACCATTAGCGAGGAGAAACCGTAATTTCGCTGTCTTTAGCAGTTAACTCACCGGTTGTAAGTTCCTTCAGTGCTGCCGCAGGCCATGCAAATCCGGTCAGCATATATCGAATTGCCGTAGGCACGTCGATAATGATTTCCTTCATTTCTGGATCTTTCTCACCCCGGACATGGATGATGTAAGCGCGACCGACCCAGCCAATCCAGCCAGCGATGTATAGGAACAAAATGCTGGGGATGATGAATTCGCCGAGGTGATCAAGCCGACCGTCTACAACCAGGTGGGGTAGACCGTCTGTACCGCAGAGGACGTTAGACTTAGCGTAGAGTTCAAAGCGTTCTTTGGCTTGAGGAGTGCGAGCATCGCCAGCGCGCTGCAAGAAAACCTTCGATTGGTCGCAGGGCGTGAGTCCTGCCACGTCGGCGTTGGCTGCGGTCGCAAAGCCAAAGCTCAAGAAAAGAACGAGAACTAGAGCAAACAATCTTCGCATGGAGTTGTTTCCCTTATCTAATAGATTGCAAAGTATTTGTACAAAACGTTAAGTTGTTTGTACAAGGGTTTTTAGACTGTCAGAGCAATCATACTCCTCAAGGGAAACACCGTAAATAGGGAGGATGAAACAGAGTTGGCAAAGGATGAAAAAAGGCGTGGTAAAAGCGATACAAGATAGAAAAATTGGGACTATTGGGCGCGATCGCCTCTGCCTAAAACAATATCAATTCGTTTCATTTATCTGTCAGAGGGAAGTGATAAAAGTCTGCAATCCTGCTGCTCGATCTTTAATCGAATTAAGAGGGTGTTTGAAAAGTGATAGTTGCTACCCGATCCGCCCCCTAAATCCCCCAATTCTGGGGGACTTCGAGCAAAAGCCGGGTCGAAAGTCCCCCAGAATTGGGGGGTTGGGGGGCGAATGCAGAACGCCTGATACTTTTCAAACATCCT
>JBBSFA010000682.1:0-2882 GCA_038239185.1 Elainellales cyanobacterium
CTTCCAGCGTGGCAGGGGTGACATCTACCACAACCACTTCGTCTGCTTCATCCAGAATGCGATCGGGAATCCGTTCACGCACCACGATTCCGGTCAGCCGAGCCACCAAATCGTTCAGGCTTTCGAGATGCTGAATGTTTACCGTAGAGTAAACATCCAGCCCCGCTTCTAGCAGAATTTCGACATCCTGATAGCGCTTTTCTCGCAGCGAACCCGGCATGTTAGTGTGCGCCAGTTCATCCACCAAGACAAGCTGCGGATGCCGTTCCAGGATCGCCTCTGTATCCATCTCGGTCAGCGCTGAGCTTTCCTGATTGGCTGGGGTAATGTGCTGGCGCGGCAGCACCTCTAGCCCGTTTGCTTTAGCGGCTGTTTCTTTCCGCCCATGCGTTTCTAAAACGCCAATCACCACATCCGTGCCGTCTTGCTTAAGCTGATGCCCTTCTTCCAGCATCTTGTAGGTTTTGCCGACTCCCGGAGCCATGCCGATAAATACCTTATGCTTACCGCGCCGATTGGGGCGGGCATAGATTCGATCGAGTGTGGATTCCGAGGAGTCGTACATAATTGCTACTTAAACTGAGAAAACAAAGGTGGGACTATGAGCGCTGCAATTTATTGATCGCCAAGTTCAGCTTCAGCACATTCACTCCGGGTTCTCCAAAGATACCCAAACCGCGCCCGTCAGTGTTTTGGGCAATCAAGGTTTCAAGCTGGGCGCGATCGATGCCTCGTGCTTTGGAGACGCGATCGATCTGAGCCGCAGCGGCTTCTGGCGTGATGTGGGGGTCAAGGCTAGAGCCAGAAGTGTAGAGTAAATCGGCGGTCGGTTTGACACCTGCTTTTTGCAGACGCGGCAGATCGCCTTCGATCGCTTTACTAGGATCTGGATCGCTCTTGCCTTTGATTCGATCGAGCAGAGCGGGATTGGTCGGAGCCAAGTTACTCGCCCCTGACACGCCCGTTTTGAGCACCCCAGCGGAATCGTCGCTGGGCTTAGCGGTGCTGTAGCTGGTGGTGCTGGGGCGACTGTTGAAGTAGCGATCGCTGGTGAAAGGCTGACCAATCAGCGCTGAACCCACAACCTTTCCTTGGGCATCAGTTAGCAGACTGCCGTTGGCTTGGAAGGGGAACGCTACCTGACCAATCCCAATCATCACAAACGGGTAAATGATTGCAGTGAGGAGCCAGAGGACAAGGGTCGATCGAATGGCTCTCGAAGCTTCGCGTGCAAAACTCATAATCGTAAAAGTGAACGAAGGATAAGGGTAAGGAAATCAAAAACAAGATCAAACAGAATTAGAAGCGTTCTGGCTGGAACATGACAAAGAATAGGTAGACCGAAAGAATGATGGTCACTAATCCTAGAATTCCTAGCGACCAGGATTGGCTACGGGACAGCTCATTGTCGGTTGCAGCTTGTACCGCTGGCGCAACGACTAGATCCAGGCACATCACCAAAAAGATGCCGATTGGCAGCTTCTTGCCGCGCCACTCTGACCAAATTTCGATCGCATCGTCTATCGTCTGAGTAGCCGTTTGAGCCACAGCTTGAGGAATTGCAATAGCTTGAGGGTGAGTCTTTTTCATTGGAGTTACAAAGAAAATTGGGTGAGGATTAAGCGATCGGCAACAGTAAGTCGATGATCTTGATGGCGATAAACGGCGCAATCACGCCGCCTATCCCGTAGATTAGAATATTGCGGCGCAGGAGCTGATCAGCCGTCAACGGACGGAACTGTACCCCTTTCAAAGCCAGCGGAATCAATGCAGGAATAATCAAAGCGTTGTAAATCAGGGCGGCAAGCACAGCAGACTGCGGACTTTTTAGCCCCATCACGTTCAATGCCCCAATTCCCGCAGCCGCAAAGATGGTGGGGATGATCGCGAAGTATTTAGCGATGTCATTGGCGATCGAAAAGGTAGTGAGAGCACCGCGCGTAATCAAAAGCTGTTTGCCGATCGTCACCAAGTCAATCAGCTTGGTTGGATCGGAGTCCAAATCGACCATGTTGGCAGCTTCTTTGGCGGCTTGAGTGCCAGAGTTCATTGCCACCCCAACGTTGGCTTGAGCCAAAGCGGGCGCGTCGTTTGTCCCGTCTCCAGTCATGGCGACCAGTTTGCCAGCGGCTTGTTCGCGCCGAATCACCTCAATTTTGTCTTCTGGGGTCGCTTCCGCGATGAAGTCATCCACACCCGCTTCTTCCGCAATGACTGAGGCAGTAATCCGGTTGTCGCCCGTTAGCATGATTGTTTTCACCCCCATGCGTCGAAGTTGGTCAAAGCGTTCGCGCAAGCCCGGTTTGACAATATCTTTTAGGTAGATCACCCCGTAGATTTCGCTGTCCTGACAGACTGCCAGCGGCGTTCCGCCTAGGCGTGAAACTTTCTCGTAAGCCGCCTCCAGATCGGGTGGAATCTGTCCACTCCGCGATCGTACAAATCCTTTGATTGCATCGACCGCCCCTTTCCGCGTCTCCTGACCGTCCGGCAAGTTAGTGCCGCTCATGCGAGTTCTTGCCGAAAACTCAATGCCCTCCGACTTTTGGGTGTCGAAATCCACGATCGCCCCAAGCTGCTCTGCCAGTCGCACGATTGATCGACCTTCCGGGGTGTCATCGAAGACTGAAGCCGCGATCGCCACCTTTGCCATCTCGGCTTCGGTGTGTCCCTCAACGGGCAAGAACTGGTCTGCTAGTCGGTTGCCTAGCGTAATCGTTCCGGTTTTATCCAGCACCAACGTATTGATGTCACCGCAGGCTTCTACGGCTCGACCGGATGTGGCAATCACGTTAAACTGCGCCACCCGATCCATGCCTGCAATCCCAATCGCGCTCAGCAAACCGCCGATCGTCGTGGGGATCAAAGCCACCAGCAGCGAA
>JBBSFA010000683.1:0-2881 GCA_038239185.1 Elainellales cyanobacterium
ACAAGCAGTCATTTTGCCCATCTTATTGAGAAAATTCGCAATAGTTGGAGCTTATTGAGAATGGTTTTGGCTACAGATAGCGATGTTTATTACCCAAAACGCTACTACTATTCTCCAAGCAATTTAGATGCGTTTGCCCTGCGGTTGAAACACGGGGGCTTTACGCCTGACTTTTGTAAAAACCTGGAGCGACCAGCCCAAGATCACAATGTGATCGGTTTCGATGACGCGCGATCGCCCTTTGCGGAGGTCTTCTAGCTTGGCATCAATGCCGCTGCTGAGCAAACCAATCAGGGTGCTGACTACGAAGATGCCGCCAAAGGTGACGAAGAGCATGGTGAGGCGAAAGAGCCAACCTGTATCGCCGCCCACCGTGCCGGAATCCAAAGTCCGCATCAACACATCCCACAAGGCTTCTGGCAGACTGAGGCGATCGCCGCCTTCGGGTGCGACTCCAGACAGATAGACCAAAACTCCCATCAGTGAGATGAACACTAGAGAGACTAATGCCAAGCCGCTGACTAGGGCAATGGCTCCTTTGGACATGAAGTTGTCAAATTTGTAGCGCCAGCGATCGACTAAGGTGCTGTAACGCAGTCTATGAGGCAGTTTATTAAAAAGCTTTGTCCGCTTGAAAGTTGATTTTTGCATAGGGGGAACGGGAAACAACTTGCCGCCGGAAGTTTTGGGACACCAGCGGTACAAGGTAGTATTCCCGGTTCTGTCGTGACATCGATGCAGTGAAGGAAATCGTTAACTAGGATTATGGGGCGATCGCTTCTGAGTAGGTAAAGTGCGATCGCGCTCCCACTGGGCAATCAGGACTTTGCCCTTCGATCGAAGGAAAATCTACAGCAATCAGGCGGCAACGGCAACATAGGCAGATGAAGTGGTCGGGGGCGGAATCTCTAACCCCTCTAGCTTCAATCCTTCTAGGTGAAACGAGACAGCTTCACGCATATTCTGTTCGACTTCTTCGCGGGTTGCCCCGGTTGAAATGCAACCAGGTAAGTCAGGAGAGTAGGCAGAGTAACCTGTTGCGGTTTGTTCAATCACGATGAGATACTGCATCATTTCAAACCTGCTTGTTTGAGAATACTGTTGAAGGTTCCGGGTGCTAAATCATCGCTTAGCTTTCCAGGAATGGTGACCAAACCTGGCTTGGTAGAATGTTTGTATTGACGATGACTGCCTCGTGTTCGAGCCAAATACCACCCATCTTGCTCAATTCGTTGGATCGCATCTCGAACCTTCATGGTTCAAGCTTAGGCAGATGGATAGGGCTTGTCAACTTTGAGAGTGCGATCGCAAAAAGGATCAATCGCTCCCGATGGCGCAAAGTGCGATCGCGCTCCCATTGGGCAATCAGGACTTCGCTCTTCGATCGGCTTTTGCCAGGATCACCAAGGCTTTGTCAATATCGCGAACTTTGATGCCGCGCAGGGCGGTCAGGAGCGATCGAATCAGGGCGATTTCATCATCGGAGAGTGTGATCATCGGGGATTGCCTCAAATAAAACTTGAGGTTCATCATACCACGCTTGCGAGTATGCGCGTATGTGGAAAGAGTAGTATGCGATGATATGTGCTTGCAATTATCAAAGCTCAAAGATGGCAGCAAAAAAGAAGCCAGAACTCAGAGTGTATGTAGAGCCGGATCTGGATAAGTTAATTCGGCTCTTGGCTGCATTGCATGAGAAAACGCTATCCGATGTGGTATCAGATGCCTTAGAGCGTTGGGTAGATTTACCGGAGAATCAAGAATTAATCGAGAAACACAACCTGGATGAGCTTCAGTAGATAATTACGCTTAAAGCTGGGCTGCAACAGATACCCCTGTTGAGATGACCCTTCTACTCCTACAAAAGCGAGGGTCGCACAACGCGGATAAGCTTGCCTTGTAAAGAATTTTCAGCAGCGATCGCCACATGAATTCGTTCTGCCAACTGGGTGAAGTTTTGATCATCAGAGCAGATGACCATTCCAGCATGATCGGGGTGGGATTGGTGCAATTTGACAAAATCTCGACGGTTTTGAGTCAGAACGGCGCGCTGATCCGCGATCGCAAAAGACAACACTTCTAGATCAGGTTTCCCCGAATTACCCGCTGCTTGAACCGTCAGAACATCGTGCCCTAACCTGCGAAGATATTCCACAACCGGACGTGGAAACTGTTCATCCGCGTAAAGCCTCGCCATGATCACTAGTCTTCCTGCATCACCGCTGCTTGCTCCTGCAAGGCGATCGCAATTTCGTCAGGGTAAGCATCCGCATAAGCCCAGATATTGACGAGATCGGCAGCCGTGAGGTGAGGATAGGCTTCTAGGAGTGCTGCATCAGATGCACCTTGATAACGCAAACTCACAAATAGCCAAACTGGCAGGCGAGTATTGGCAATACAAGCATCGCCACCCATCACACCCGGTGTTTTCGTAATTCCCTGAGAGCGACTACTCAAACTTTGAGTCAGAATTTGGATTGCATCGGCTTTTTCCGCGATGGTCAGAGCATTCAGTTGAGTTTGTAAGTCTTGCAGGGTCATAGCGTTTCTAGGAAAGGCTCTTTTGCTATTCTAGCCAACCCTCCTCTACCCTTAACGATCGAAATTTCGAGAAGCGATCGCCACATTCCTCAGAACTCGGAACGTTGACCTTAAAGCTTTGAATGCCAATCAGAGAGAGCGATCGCTCCCGATGGCTCAAAGTGCGATCGCTCTCCCATTGGGCAATCAGGACGTTGCCCTTCGATCGGCTTTTGCCAGGATCACTAGGGCTTTGTCAATGTCGCGAACTTTGATGCCGCGCAGAGCAGTCAGGAGCGATCGAATCAGGGCGATTTCATCATCGGAGAGTGTGACCATTGGTAAAACTCCTTGAGTTAGG
>JBBSFA010000684.1:0-2881 GCA_038239185.1 Elainellales cyanobacterium
CAGGCGAAAAAATAAAACGCGATCGGCTTTTAGCACTTGTCGAGCTTGCTGCACCATTTTTTCCAGCGTCTCTTCTGGAGTGCGGGCTTCTCGAAGACGGTTCGTAATCTGGTTCAATAATCGCTCTGCCTCTGCCTCTGCTCTGCGCTCAACCAGCAGAGTCACTTGATCCAGGGCGAATCCCATTTGAGTAGACAAGCGGGAGAAGAAATTAATTTCAGCGGTTTGCCAAGCTCGCGGTCTAGAGCATTGATGAGCGATCAATAGCCCCATGAGTTGCCCCTCGAAAACTACCGGCGCGACCAAATTGGCTTTGACGGCATACTGTTGCAGCAAATCCACATGGCAACTGGTGAGTTGAGCTTGGTGGATATTGTCGATCGCCCGTACCCGCCCTTGCCGATACTCCTCAATATGGCGTTCTTTGAAGCAGGGGTCATTGATGCGAGAGCCTCGGATTTCTGGAAATCCAGCCGCCACAGATTCAGCCGCTACCATGCCCTCTCCATTCGGCTCCAGGCGAAAAAATAAAACGCGATCGGCTTTTAGCACTTGCCGAGCTTCCGCCACGGTTACTGCCAGCAGTTCGGCTGTGTTGGTGGCTTCGCGAATCCGCCCTGCAATCCTGGTCAGAAGGTGGAGTTGCTCATCTTCAGCTTTCTGCCGCTGAACCAGGGCTGAAACATGGCTCACAACCAAATTGAGGTCTGCCTGCATCCCCTGCAATTCATCCAAATTTGCATGGGAAGTTTCTGCGCCTGACCCCACGACTCGACGCAATCGCTTTGTTGCGGTCGCTGCTATTTCTACTGCACCTAGCACCGGACGAACCGATCGCTTTGCCAACAAAATCGCAATGGCTGCCGCAATCAGTGCGATCGCCCCCGTGCCAATTGCTAAGGTGAGCTGGAGCTGACGCTGAAGCAAAAATCCTAGATAGCTGATTTCTGCAACGTTAGACAAACCAGATTGTCTCGCCTGAGTTTCTTGCTGGTTAATAGCTTGAGTCGCAAAGTGAGAGGTAACGGCTCCCAGGCTTATGACAGGGAGGGTGCTGATGGCGATCGCCATCAGCACTGTCTTGGTTCTTAAGCCCAGTCCTCGGTGAGATGGATAAAGCCGCTCTGAACGATCGTCGGGAGGCTCTACAGCAGATCTTGAAACTGGCTCATCACCGCTCCAACCCATCTTTTCTGAAAACTGCAACGGATCAATCTCAAGCTGTGCCGATGAATCAGCAGTCCTTTCTTAAACGGTCAGTGCGATAGCCATTATTTGCAGCATAGCTGTCATTCTGTTCTTCAGAACTGCTGTCAGTGTTGTTCTGATCAAACTGAGACCGAGAGGGTTCCATCATCAATAAGACCTCATCTAAAAGCTTTTGTAACAAAACGTCTGCAATAAATCAAGATATAGCACAGCTAGGCTTTCACCAACCAAGACCGAATCGCTTCTCGATAAAGCACCCTTAAATCTTTAAATCTTTCAGAATCAAAACAAGTCTATTGACCTGTTCTTCAGTTAGCGCACCTACCACTTCAATATAATGAGCAGGCACTCTGCTAATACCCTAGAGTCCTGTACCATGCTAGAGTAGAGCACCCGTAAGAGACTGTTTGTAAACAAATATAACTGAGGTACGAATGATGCACTGAGTTATGAGATGACTAAAAATCTCACTATCCCTTACTCCAGCCATGCCTTATCCTAGCGACCTCAGCGATGCTGAATGGCAGCAGATTGCGCCGCTGTTACCCCCTGACAAACCGACGGGAAAGCCGAGAGAGGTTGACCTGCGGGAGATCTTAGATGCGATCTTTTACCGAGCTGACAACGGCATCAAATGGCGAGCACTCCCGATCGGCTTTCCCTGCTGGCAAACGATGTATGGGTACTACCGGTTGTGGGTCAAGTTGGAGGTGTGGGAACAGCTCAACGCCAAGTTCGTAGAGCAAGTCAGAGTTCAAGCGGGACGAGAGGGCGAACCGAGTTTGGTGATTAGCGACAGTCAGTCCGTCAGACTGGCTAAAAAAGGGGGGCGCAAGAAGTCGGCATTGACGGCAACATAAAAGGTCAAGGGACGCAAGCGTCACATCCTAGTCGATGTTCTGGGACTGGTGGTGGGCTGCTTTGTGAGTGCAGCCAACGTTGCCGATATCAAAGCGGCTCCTGCAATCTGGGTGTGGGCGTTAGAGAACTATGGACGCATCAGCAAGATTTTGGCAGACCAGAGTTATCGTTCTAAGCGGGTGTCTGAGCAGTTAAAAACCGCTTATGACTGTGAGCTAGAGATTTCCACTCGACAAGAGTAGGGCTTTGTACCCGAACCAAAGCGATGGATTGTGGAACGAACGTTGTCTTGGCTGGAGAACGCTCGGGCCTTGTGTCGGGATTACGAGGGATTGCCCGAGAATCATGAGGGAATGGTCTACGTAGTGATGATTCGCTTAATGTTACGGTGCTTATGCAAGAATCAGCAAACTCGTAAAGTATCCAAGCGTAAATGAACGATTCTGGAATGCTTTACTCATGTTCACAAACAGTCTCTAAGTAGAAGAACTACCGTAAATACAATAACTTCAGGTATTTGAAATCTCTTACTTTGTTTATCAACCTGAACTAACAGTACGAGTAATAAATAGACTAAGCCAAATAGTGTAATAACGATGGATAGGATTGAACGATAGTTTGCGTCAACTTTTTGCTGATAATGGTCGGTTTTCATTTATAGTATTGTCCCAAATACCTGGTTCTAATCCACTTTGTGTTTTTGTAAACAAGCAGTGCAGCTAGCTTTCAAGTTCTCTAAGATCAAGAATAGAGCAATCTTGGAGGACAACTTCCATGAGCGAACGAGCTAAGCGGACGACTGCGGGAGATA
>JBBSFA010000685.1:0-2881 GCA_038239185.1 Elainellales cyanobacterium
GCAGCTAAATAACACCTAGACAGGCATCACCCTAAGACCCTAAGACAGGAGACAAAACTTCGTCGATCGCCTTTTGCACCTGCTCGGAGAGGACAACGCCTGATGCAGCAGCATTATCTACAACCTGTTCTGGACGGCTTGCCCCAATAATGGCAGAAGAGACAGCCGGATCTCTTAATACCCATGCTAGGGCAAGCTGAGCCATCGACAGCCCTAATTCTGTAGCGATCGGATTGAGCTGCTGCACAGCGGTCAAAACGCGATCGCTGCGAAGCTCATCCCCTAGAAAGGCATTCATGCTTTCGTTTGCTGCCCGCGAGTCTTTTGGCGGCGGCTGACCCGGCTGATATTTCCCGGTCAAAACGCCCTGCGCCAGCGGCGACCAAACAATCTGACCAATGCCGTTGGCGTAGCAGATCGGGAAGACCTCTGCCTCTGGCTTCCGCCACAGCATGGAGTATTGGGGCTGACTGGAGACAAAATGCTCCACATCCGACATTGCCAGTGCTGCCTTGATCTGAGCGGGACTCCATTCGCTGAAGCCAATGTAGCGAGCTTTGCCCTGGCGCACCACTTCAGTCAGCGCTGCCATGGTTTCTTCTAGCGGCGTTTCTGAATCGTAGCGGTGGCACTGGTACAGATCGACGTAGTCTGTCTGTAGCCGTTGCAGCGAAGCGTCGATTTGCTTGCGGATCTGAGCGGCTGATAGACCCCGATCGCGATCGGACATGGGGAAAAACACTTTGGTTGCCAAAACGTAGGAGGAGCGATCGATGCCTTGAAGCACTTCGCCAAGCAGCGTTTCAGCCGCTCCGCGCCCATAGACGTTAGCAGTATCCAGGAAATTGATTCCCACTTCAAACGCTTTGTGAACGCAGGCTTCAGCCTGTTGGCGCTCTACTCCCCCCGAATAGGTGAGCCATGAACCCAGGCTAAGCTCTGAGACTTTGAGTTCGCTGTTGCCTAACTGTCTGTATTTCATCTCAACCGCTCCAATCTCAGATACTTCAGTTTCAAATAAATTAAATAACCCTCACCTCTATCAAGCGATGGATTTGTGAAGCGATCGCCCCCGCAGTACGCTAAATCAAAGAAAATCGATTTCTCAGAGCATAAACGGGGTAAAATTTAACACTAAAGATTGCATGTTGAACTCTTTTATTAACAGAGATCATCTGATCGCTGCCCAAGATCACATTAGTAGAGGAACTTTTGCCAGCCAAATTCAGACAGCTTTATGTGTTGCCGCTCGTCCAGACTGGGAAATGTAGTTGCTTGGAGGTTTTCTCGTGAATGTTTTGCTCCTGTACCCTCTTTTCCCCAAAAGCTTTTGGTCGTTCGAGAAAACGCTGGCACTGCTCGATCGCAAGGCAATGCTGCCGCCTCTGGGATTGATCACGGTTGCCGCCATCTTGCCGCAGGACTGGTCGTTTAAGCTGGTCGATCGCAACGTCCGTCAGGTGACCCAAGCAGAGTGGGACTGGGCGGATCTGGTGATTCTGTCGGCGATGATTGTGCAAAAGGAAGATCTGCTAGAGCAGATTCAAGTGGCAAAGAGCAAAGGCAAGCGGGTAGCAGTTGGTGGTCCTTATGCAACTGCATTGCCGGGTGAAGTTTCAGACGTAGGGGCTGATTACCTGATTCTGGATGAAGGGGAAATTACCCTGCCGCTGTTTGTCGAGGCGATCGCTCAAGGGCAACCCTCTGGCATCTTTCGATCGGATGGGGAAAGACCTGATGTCACGACTACGCCCGTGCCTCGATTTGATCTACTGGAATTTGAGGCTTATGCTGAAATGTCGGTGCAGTTCTCGCGAGGCTGCCCCTTTCAGTGCGAATTCTGCGACATTATCGTGCTTTACGGTCGCAAACCACGCACCAAAGCCCCCGAACAGTTGCTTGCCGAACTCGATCGGCTGTATGAGCTGGGTTGGCGACGCAGTATTTTCATGGTGGATGACAACTTCATTGGCAACAAACGCAATGTCAAGTTATTTCTGAAGGAACTGCTGCCCTGGATGGTTGAGCATCAGTATCCCTTTTCGTTTGCTACAGAAGCCTCGGTTGATCTGGCGCAGGATCAAGAGTTGATGGATGCAATGGTGAAATGCAACTTCGGCGCAGTGTTTCTCGGCATTGAAACGCCAGACGAAGCCAGTTTGACTTTGACTCAGAAGCACCAGAACACCAGAGATTCTCTGAGTGATGCGGTTCTGGCGATCACGCGATCGGGTCTGCGGGTGATGGCAGGCTTTATTATTGGCTTTGACGGTGAGAAAGCAGGCGCAGGCTCAAGAATTGTCCAGTTTGTCGAACAAACCTCGATCCCAACCGCCCTGTTTAGTATGCTGCAAGCCCTGCCCGATACAGCGCTTTGGCACCGTTTGGAACGGGAAGGGCGACTCCGCAACAAGTCGGCCAACATCAACCAGACGACGCTGATGAACTTTGTGCCAACTCGTCCGCTTGAGGAGATTGCTCAAGAGTACGTTGATGCGTTTTATCAGCTTTATGACCCTGCCCAGTTTCTCGATCGCGCCTATCGTCACTACCGGATTCTGGGTGAAGCAACCTATCCGAAGAAGGGCAAACGAGCCAAGAAACCCGTGAATTGGGTGACGGTGCGGGCATTGCTGACGATCTGCTGGCGGCAGGGCGCTCTGCGGAAAACGCGCTGGCAGTTCTGGCGAAACCTGTGGAATATGTGGCGACACAATCCGGGCGGCATCAGCAGCTATCTATCGGTTTGCGCCCAGATTGAGCATTTCCTGGAATATCGCCAAATTGTGAAGCGAGAAATTGAGGAGCAAGTGGCACAGTTTCTCTCCGGCGAAGCCAAAATCAAAGCTGAACTTCGACCTGAAGCAGCGGTAAAGTAGAC
>JBBSFA010000686.1:0-2873 GCA_038239185.1 Elainellales cyanobacterium
CAATAAGCCTACCTTGGCTTCAACTGATTTGTTAATTGTAGCGGCTCCTTTCTAAACCAATTTAGCGATCGCTGAAAAATCTCCTAGATTTCAGTACAGGGGGTCATTCGTCCTCTGTATTTTTATATCTTCTGTATCCTTTTGTATTGAAACTCTTTCACGATACATTTCAATCTGAATCTGTACGTTGGAAGATATGCCCTAGAAGCGTCAGCCCAGCCGACACTTCTGCTAACTGCTCGATCGCCAACCCGTCTAGCAAATCGGCAATTTTGTGGCGGGTGCGATCGCGCATTTGCTCTAGGAGATCTCGCCCGGAGTCAGTCAGCTTCAGCATAATTTGCCGCCGCTCTTGCGGGTGAACGGCTCGATCGACATAGTGGCGCTGGACAAGGCGATCGGTCATTGCAGAGGCAGTCGCACGGGTGACACCCAGATGCTCTGCGACTTCCGACAAGGAGATGCCAGGGTGGCGGTTAAGAAACGCCAACAGCCGAAATTGCGGTACTGAAAGCGACGGCTCGCGCTGGCTACGCATCTCCGTTCGGATGAACTGCATGATGGGATGAATCGTTTCCATCAGCTCAGTCGCACATTGTTCAGACTTGATTTGCTTAGCCGATCGCTCTGGAGCCATGAATAAGGGTGGGGATTAGCGAATAGAAATGCATCCGATTAGCAGGTTTGGGCTGTTTCAGGACTTGAGCCATATCTCAGTATCCTATCGAAGGGTCCTGACATAATTCTCTCTTTTGGAGGATACCGCAATTTAGGTAAAGGTATGTAAAACTAACTGTTAGCTCAGCTAATTATTTAGGTTGCTAATTACTGTAGGTTACAGATCCTTTGGCAGTTTAAAAGCTGTCTGGGGCGATTCTAACGCGATTGTTCCTCTCCTGTTTAGCCATGTATCCTCTTTCCTTCAAGCTCCCTCAGCGATCGGTTTCAGCCTTTGGCGGCGCTTCTCGAACCTCTTGGCAGCAGATGCGGCTTTGGCTACTGCTGCTGGCACTTAGTGCGCTGTCTGCTTGCGCTCCGTCTGAGGCACAGTCCCCTGGTTCAGATCAAGCAAAACGTCCAGTCCCAGTTGTGGCAGCCACGGCGACCCGCAGCCGTGTCCCGCTTCTGTTCAATACGACGGGCACAGCCCAGGCTTATGCCACGGTAGCCGTTCAATCGCAGGTGGTGGGGCAGTTGACAGGCGTGTATTTTCGGGAAGGGCAGGAGGTAAAGCAAGGCGATTTGCTGTTTACGATCGACTCGCGATCGCTTCAGGCCTCAGTCGCGCAGGCGGAGGCAAACCGTTCTAAAGCGATCGCCCAAGTCGGGCAGGCGCAAGCGCAGTTGGCTCAAGCAAAGGCGCAAGCCGCACAAGCAAGAGCAACCGTGACTAGCTCCGTTGCACAAGCGAACAATGCCGATGTCCAAGCCCGTCGCTACACCAGCCTGTTGAGCGAGGGGGCTGTTACCAATGAGCAAGCGGATCAGCTTCGCACCACTGCGGAGTCACAGCGGGCTACCGTTGCAGCTAACCAGAGCGCCGTTGGCAATGCAGATGCTGCCGTTAACTCTGCTGCCGCCAATGTTCAGACTAACGAAGCTGCTGTCAGCGCCGCAGATGCCGATGTCGCGAATGCAAAAGTGCAGCTCTCTTACGCCTCAATTTACGCGCCCAGCGAAGGGCGCTTGGGTAAGCTGAATGTGGATCAGGGCAATTTGGTGACGGTAAGTAATACCAGCACACCGCTAGTGACAATTAGTCAGATTCGTCCGATTTATATCGGATTTTCGATTCCCCAGCGTTTGCTGCCTGAGTTGAAGCAATATCAGGCGCAGGGCAACTTACGGGTAGAAGCAAAACCCGCGCAAGGTAACGGTTCGTCTGTGCAAGGTGAACTTGTTTTTGTAGATAGCGGCGTAGATCCAACCACAGGGACTATCCAGCTCAAGGCTAGCTTCGCCAACGCTGAAGGACTTTTAACGCCCGGTCAGTTCGTCAATGTTTCGCTGAGGCTAACAGAAGAGCCAAATGCGATCGTGGTGCCTACGCCTGCCATCCAAACCGGACAGCAGGGCAGCTTTGTTTACTTGATCAAGCCCGACAAAACAGTAGAAGCCCGCACGGTTACCACTGGACAAAATGTGACCACAGGGCAGAATACGATGAGCCAAACGGTGATCAAATCTGGATTACAGGCAGGCGATCGCGTGGTAGTAGACGGACAATTTAACCTGGCTCCTGGTGCTCAGGTGCAGGAAAAGTCAGCGAGTGCATCAGGAACCCAGAATCAATCCCAAAATCAATCCCAGAACCAGTCCCAGAGCCGACCTCAGTAAGCCCTATGAACCTTTCTGAAATCTTCATTCGTCGCCCCGTCATGACCGCTCTGGTGATGATCGGGATGTTGATTTTTGGCGCGATGAGCTATCGGCTGCTGCCAGTCAGCGATTTACCGAACGTCGATTTTCCAACCATTCAAGTTTCTGCCAGTCTGTCAGGAGCCAGTCCCGAAACCATGGCATCTTCCGTCGCCACTCCCCTAGAGCAGCAGCTTTCTAGCATCGCTGGCATTACCTCAATGAACTCCACCAGTTCGCTAGGCAGCTCGCAGATTACGCTGCAATTCGACCTGAGTCGCGAGATTGACGGAGCCGCGCAGGATGTACAGGCAGCGATCGCCAAAGCCGCGAGGCAACTGCCCACAACGATGACGACTCCGCCGTCTTATCGCAAAGTTAACCCTGCCGACCAGCCGATTCTCTACATCACGCTGAGTTCTGAAGTGTTGCCGTTGTCTGAGGTGGACAAATATGCTGAAACTCAGTTGGCACAGCGGCTTTCGATGACGGACGGGGTCGCGCAGGTAAACGTG
>JBBSFA010000687.1:0-2870 GCA_038239185.1 Elainellales cyanobacterium
AACTTCGGCGTGATCTACGGCATGGGCGCACAGCGATTTGCGCGAGAATCCGGCTTTAAGTCCGCTGATGCCAAAGTGTTTATCGAACGCTTTAACCAGCGCTATCCCAACGTATTTCGCTATCTCCAACAGATGCAGAAAGAGGCGATCGCCCACGGCTATGTCACAACAATCAAAGGTCGCCGCCGCTATTTCAACTTCGCCAGCGACAGCATCAAAGCGCTGCACGGCAAACCGATCGAGGAAATCGATCTGGCGAAAATTCGCACCCGCGACCAATATGATGCCCAACTCCTACGGGCTGCTGCCAACGCCCCGATTCAAGGCTCCAGCGCCGACATCATCAAAATCGCGATGGTGAAACTGCACGAAGTCCTGAAAGACTACCGCGCCAATCTGCTGCTGCAAGTACACGACGAATTGGTGTTTGAAGTCCATCCAGACGATTGGGCAGACTTGCAACCTCAGATTCAATCGGCAATGGAGTCGGCGGTTGAGCTGAGCGTGCCGCTGCGGGTGGAGGTGCGATCGGGACAAAACTGGATGGAGGCAAAGTAGGCAGTCTCTTCGCTAAATCCCACAGTATGATCTTTGAGTGGGTTTCATCCTTTTTGCACCATGTCTCAAACCAGCTTGCTGCCCAACTACATCAACGGTGAATGGCGACCTGCCAGCACTAGCAAATTTCTAACCGTAATCAATCCCGCAACGGCTGAAGAATTGGCGCAGGTGCCCCTTTCTCCTGACAGCGATATTGCTGCTGCTGCCGAGGCTGCCTCGATCGCCTTTAAGACGTGGCGACGCACTCCCCCCACCCAACGCATCCAATATCTCTTTCAGCTAAAAGTGCTGATGGATGAGCAGTTTGAGGATCTGTCTCAAACGATCACGATCGAGTCTGGCAAAACGTTAGAAGAAGCGAAAGGCGAACTGCGACGGGCGATCGAAAACGTCGAAACTGCCTGTGGAGTGCCGATGATGATGCAGGGAAGCAATCTAGAAGATATTGCTTCGGGGATTGATGAATATATGATTCGGCAACCCTTAGGAGTTGCGGCGGTGATTGCCCCGTTTAACTTTCCGGGCATGATTCCGTTCTGGTTTTTGCCCTATGCGATCGCCTGTGGCAATACCTACATTGTCAAGCCTTCGGAAAAAGTGCCGCTGACGATGCAAAAAGTGTTTCATCTGATCGATCAAATTGGATTGCCGAAAGGCGTGATTAATCTGGTGAACGGCGGCAAAGCGGCAGTAGACGCGATTTTGGAGCATCCTGCAATCCGGGCGATCAGCTTCGTCGGTTCCTCGCCCGTGGCGCAATATGTCTACAGCCGTGCGGCGGCTCATGGCAAGCGAGTTCAGTGTCAGGGCGGAGCCAAAAACCCGGTGATTGTGCTGCCCGATGCCGATATGGACATGACGACGCGCATTACCGCAGACAGCGCCTTTGGCTGTGCCGGACAGCGTTGCCTCGCCGCTTCGATCGCCATCACCGTAGGCGAAGCGCGCCAGACTTACACCGAGGCGATCGCGGCGGCTGCATCCGATCGGGTGGTGGGCTATGGCTTGAACGCAGGGGTGCAAATGGGTCCTGTGATTTCGCCCCAGAGCCGCGATCGCGTCGAGCAATTGATCCAGCAGGGCAGCGCGGAAGGAGCCAAAGTGTTAATTGATGGACGGCAGGCGGCGATCGCAGGCTATGAGCAGGGCAACTTTGTCCGCCCCACGATTCTGCAAGATGTTGATCCGCGCAGCCAGACTGCCCAAACGGAAATTTTTGGACCAGTGCTGAGTCTGATGCATGTGGAGACGATCGATCAGGCGATCGCGCTGGTGAACAATAGTCCTTGGGGCAATATGGCTTGTCTGTTTACGGGCAGTGGGGCGGCTGCTCGTAAGTTTCGCTACGGAGCGGAAGCGGGAAACATTGGCATCAATATCGGTGTGGCTGCGCCGATGTCGTTCTTTCCGTTTAGCGGCTGGAAAGAGAGCTTTTACGGCGATCTGCACGGACAAGGACAACATGCGATCGAGTTTTTCACTCAAACTAAAGTAGTCGTAGAACGCTGGAGCCAAAAAGATTGGTCGCGCAAATTCTGATTGGCTGTTTCATCAAACTACTCTGAGGCAATCTGTGTTTTTTAGCGTTGTTATTCCTACCTACAACCGCAAGCCCATCCTGGAAAAATGCCTCAAGGCTTTAGAAAACCAGCGGCTTGCTGAAAAGACGGCGATCGCCCATTACGAAATTGTGGTGGTAGACGATGGCTCTACCGATGAAACCGTGGAGTGGCTCAAGACTGCTGCGCTGCCTCATGTTCGCTGGTTCCAGCAAGACCATTTGGGTCCCGCTGCCGCCCGCAATTTGGGTGTAGCGAAAGCCCAAGGCGAAACGATTATCTTCATCGACAGCGATCTGGTGGTCACCGAGACGTTTCTCCAAGCCCATGCCGACAAATTGACAGAGGCGAAGCAAAAGCTGGGCAGCGATCGCGTTTTCACCTACGGCAGCGTCATCAACACCTGTAATTTCGACCATCCGACCGCTGAGCCATTCAAGCTAACCGACTACTCGCGGGCGTATTTTGCGACGGGCAATGTGGCGATCGATCGGCGTTGGCTGGAGCAAGCGGGACTGTTTGACACGCGCTTTCAGCTTTACGGCTGGGAAGATTTAGAGCTGGGGGTGCGGCTGAAGCAGTTGGGGCTGAAACTGATTAGCTGCCCGGAAGCAGTGGGCTATCACTGGCATCCGCCGTTTGCCCTCAGCCAAATTCCGAACCTGATTGACAAAGAAATTCAGCGGGGACGGATGGGCGTTTTGTTCTACCAAAAGCACCCAACTTTGGAAGTGCGGCTGATGATCCAAA
>JBBSFA010000688.1:0-2860 GCA_038239185.1 Elainellales cyanobacterium
GACGGCACGAGCTGGATGGCAATGTATTGCTATCAACCTGTTGACGATCGCCCTAGAGCTTGCCTTCAAGAACCCGATTTACGAAGATGTTGCCAGCAAATTCTTCGATCATTTCCTCTACATTTTTGCCGCAATTAACGGGGTGAATCCGTCCGAAATGTCGCTCTGGGATGAGGAAGATGGATTTTACTATGATGCCCTGCGGTTTCCAGACGGCGACTTTACGCTAATGAAAGTCCGATCGCTGGTGGGACTTGTGCCGCTGTTTGCCGTGGGGATGTTGGAGGCGGAAACGCTGCAACAACTGACAGAGTTTCGGCGGCGAGCCGTCTGGTTTATCCAGCATCGGCAAGACCTAACCAGCAGCATTGCCTGTTTGCAAAGCCAAGGAGTGGACGATCGCCACCTGCTAGCCATCCTCGATCAAGACAAACTGATGCGAGTCCTGGCGAAACTGCTGGATGAATCAGAATTTCTCAGCCCTTATGGGATTCGATCGCTTTCCAAATACCACGCCGCTCAACCCTACGTCTTTCATGCGGATGACGAAGACTATTGCGTTGAGTATGAGCCATCTGAAGCCCGCAGCGAACTGTTTGGCGGCAACTCCAATTGGCGCGGCCCAATCTGGTTTCCCACCAATTACCTGATCATTTCGGCGCTAGAGCGATTTTACGCCTACTGGGGAGATGATCTGCGCGTCGAGTGTCCGACTGGATCAGGCAACTGGATGAATTTGCAAGAAGTGGCGATCGAACTCTCCCAGCGCTTAAAGCGGATCTATTTGCGGGGCGAGGGCGATCGCCGTCCGGTCAACGATAGCTACGAGAAGCTTCAGTCCGATCCACACTGGCGCGATTATTACCTGTTCTATGAGTACTTCCATGCGGATAATGGAACTGGGCTAGGTGCAAGTCATCAGACCGGATGGACAGGATTAATTGCAAATTTGATTCACCAATCCGCGATCGATTAGGCTTTAATGAAAGTCCATTCCAGTCTTTTAATCGGTGCGTCTTGCAGTGCTTTTATCAAGGCTTGACTGGTCTTGAATTTCAGCTCTGACAGATGGCAAGCATCAACATTTACCGTGAACTTATCTGACTCAAACGGCCAAGGCTCAACGGTAACGTGATCTTCGCTAACTTGGTGAATGTCGTATCGTTGCCCATTCAGACCGCTGGTAATTTCCAGGCAACGCCCGACATCGGGGACTTGCTGCTGTGCCAAAATCAGAGAAGCGCGATCGCACCACCGCATAAACTGATAGGCATATTCAGTTTCTTCTTCACTCACTTCTAGATCTTTTTGCAGTTGCTTTTGCAGTTGCTTTTGCTTCTGCAAAAATTTCTTTAGCTCTGGATCTTGATCGGCGCTGGCTTGGTTCAAAAAAGAGATGTGCTTAGAGGTCAACAAAGTCACCCAACGTCCTCGGTAACGGGAGCTAGTGATCTGTTCCTCTAGCTGCGCTACGGAGGTTTCTGAGTTCAGCATAAAATCAAGCGGTGCGCCAGCCTCGGTGATTTGCTCACCTTTCCATTCCCGTTCTAAGTCGTCATGGTGGGAAATTGCGGCGATCGTTTCATAGAACCGCAAGGGCAATTTCTGGCGATCCCAATGTCCGGCAATTTGAGCTGCGAGCAGGGCATGTGCCCGATGATAAATCACTTCCCAGCCGCTCTCTGTCAAGTTGGCAATCATATATCAAGCAAAACCTACGTTAACTTGCCGCAGTTTAAGCTAGAGCGGCTTCAATTCCATCTTTCTAAAGTGAAATCTTGCACACTACGAATCAAGCTTCCCTCTTTTAGTAGATCTGCGATCGCAACTTGCAGTAGAGGTGTACGAATGCCCCTTTGTATAGCCTGTATAGGCGAAGAGGAATTACGAGGTATCTATGACCTATACAACTACCGACAGCAGTCTACTAAATGCATTCCAAAATCTGGATGTGGATCAGCAGCTAGCTGTGTTTTACTTCCTGTATAAAGAAATGGGAAACTCAGTAACCCCTGCGGCACCGGGTGCCAGCACTGTTTCACCCGAAGTTGCAGAATCTCTATTCAATCAGGTCAAAGACCTTTCACAAGACGAACAGTTGCAGATTCAGCGCGATCTGCTGACTGGCAAAAATTCGTTGATTGCCCGTGAATATGGAGCTTTCAGCGACACAACCAAGCTGCTGTTTTGGTATCGGTTAGCTCAAGGGATGGACAGCAACACGATCGTACCGATGCCCGCTGACTACCAGCTTTCGGGAGCAGGGAAGCAAGTTTTTGAACAGGTGAAAGCACTAGAATTCCAGCAGCAAATCACGCTGTTCCGGAATATTGTGTCGCCGCTGGGCGTTGACCCAACGACAGCACAACCCGATCCAGAGCTAAACCTGTAATATGTGAATGCCTAAAATCCCGCCTCCGAATCTGGAGGTGGGATTTTGGCTCAAGCCTGCCAGTTGCCGATCAGTACCACCGGACTCCAGTAATAGGGGTGGGCGTACTCAGGGTTGGCACTTTTCAGGATCGATCGCTGTGCCTGACGCAGCGCTTCGGCTTTTGTCACATTCGATTTGACTAGCTCGTGATAAAACGACTGCATCAGCATCGACATCGCTTCATCATTGACCTGCCATAACGTTGCTACCGGACTGCGCGCCCGCTCTTACGGCAACGCCCGCTAATCCTAGGGCAGCACGATCGTCTCCTTCTGCCGTTTCGCAGGTACTTAGGAGCCTTACAAAAATAACTTGATTAACTAAGCGAGCTTTCTCGGCACAATTCGATAGTTCCATTCGCCATGAAATCGACAGCGCTGAATCGCAATGGCGTTGAACTGTTCATCGGTGACTTGAATGCCTGTA
>JBBSFA010000689.1:0-2856 GCA_038239185.1 Elainellales cyanobacterium
CTGGTGACGATTCCGCTGTTCGCGCTGCTGGCGATCGTTGCCTCACCGATTATCCGGGATCAGCTCCGCGTCAAGGCTGAGCGCAACGCTGAAACGCAGTCCTATCTGGTGGAAGTCGTCGGCGGGATTCAAACGGTGAAAGCTCAGAATATGGAGCTACGCACCCGCTGGCAGTGGCAGGATCGGTACTCCCGCTACGTCAGCGCTGGCTTCAAAACCGTGTTGACTTCTACTACAGCCGGATCTGCGAGTAACTTCCTCAACCAGCTTTCGGGTCTGCTCGTGCTGTGGGTGGGCGCATACTTGGTCCTCCAGGGTGAACTGACTTTGGGTCAGTTGATTGCATTCCGAATCATCGCGGGCTATGTAACCAGTCCGTTGTTACGCTTGGCTCAGCTCTGGCAAAACTTCCAAGAAATTGGACTGTCGATCGAGCGCTTGAGCGACATTGTGGATTCGTCTCCAGAGGCAGATGAGATCGATCGCCGCAACATTCCGATGCCCGCGATCGCCGGGGCAGTTAAGTTTGACGATGTTTCGTTCCGGTTTGGCACCAGCGGCCCGTTGCAATTGAGCAGCGTCAGCCTAGATTTCCCTGCCGGAGACTTCATCGGCATCGTCGGGCAGAGCGGTTCGGGTAAGAGTACGATGATGAAACTGCTGCCTCGGCTTTATGACCTGGAAACTGGGCGCATCCTGATCGACGGCTACGACATCAGTAAAGTTGAACTGTATTCGCTGCGGCGGCAGATTGGCATTGTGCCCCAAGAGCCGTTGCTGTTCGATGGCACTGTGCAGGAAAACATCGCCATTACGCGATCGGATGCTTCTCCCGAAGAAATTATCCGCGCGGCAGAAATTGCGGCAGCGCACGAGTTCATCATGACCCTGCCAAACGGGTACAACACGCGAGTCGGAGAAAGAGGGTCGGCTCTATCGGGGGGGCAACGGCAGCGGGTGGCGATCGCGCGTACCGTCCTGCAAAATCCTCGCTTGCTGATCTTAGATGAAGCCACCAGCGCTTTAGATTACGACACAGAGCGGCGGCTTTGTCTCAATCTGGCGGAAGCATTTAAAGATCGCACCGTCTTCTTCATTACTCACCGCCTCAGCACCATCCGCAGCGCCGACACGATTCTGCTGATGGACAAAGGGTCACCTGTAGAACTTGGCAAACACGACGAGCTAATGGCTTTGCGAGGGCGGTATTACTGCCTCTACCAGCAGCAAGAAGCAGAAATGTAGCCTGATTGACATGTAGCCTGATTGACAATACATTCACTATTCACTCAGAACATTGACTAAGATCTGATTAAACCCCTGCTTTTCTCTCCTCACCCCGCTCCCTGACGAAGGATTACCAGATTATGAACGGACATAACGGCGCTGAAAATCATTCTCCTAATGGCAATGCCCAGAACGGTAAGCAAAAGCCAGGGAAACTAGCTCTGGGCAACCGCTCCCTACCTGCGCGTTCCGCCCCCGATAAGATTGTCCGGGCGGAGACATTTGACCAGCCCGTGATGTTGCAGCAGACCAACTTGTGGTCGCGGGCGATCGTCTGGGGAATTGTCGGAGTCACCAGTTTTGTGGTGATCTGGGCATCGGTCTTCAAGATCGAAGAGGCGATTCCTGCCCAAGGGCAGCTCAAGCCAGAGGGTCAAGTCCAGCCAATTCAGGCTCCAGTGGGCGGGGTGATTGAGCAGATTTATGTCAAAGACGGGCAGCACGTCAAGAAAGGCGAACTGCTAGCGCGGCTTGATCCGACTGCGGCGATCGCCCAGAAGCAGTCGCAAGAGCAAATTCGCACCTCGCTGATGCGCCAGAATCAGTTCTATCGATCGCAGCTCGCAGGTTCAACTGCTCCCAACGTAGCTGAGGCACAGCGGCTAGGACTCCCGCCTGAGATTTTGGCACTGACGGCAAACCGAGCCTCGCTGATTGCTGAGAATCGCTCTTACGAGGCTCAATTGAACGGTACGACCGCTGGGTTGACTCCAGACCAAGTGGCGCGAGTCCAGTCCGGCTTAGTCGAATCGCAGTCGCGGGCGGCAGAAGCCAAGCTAGAAGTTTCTCAGTTGCAAGAGCAGTTGAACCAAACGCAAAGTCAGTTGGAACTGGCTCAAAAGAGCTTGCAGATTGATCAAAAAGTCTATGCCGATTTGGCGACTTTGCTGGCAGAAGGTGGAATTCAACGGCTTCAGGTCACAAAGCAACAGCAGCAGGTTTTGCAGTCGCAGGCGGAAGTGGAAAAGCAGACTCTAGAGAAGCAGCGGCTGGAATTTGCGATCGCCCAAGCCCAACAGAAATTCACGAATACGGTAGCGGTTTCAGATACGGATCTGCGAAACAAACTCGCTGAAAACAATAAGCAGCTTGCCACGATCGACAGCCAGCTCAACAAAGCGGTGGTCGATAACGAAAACCAAATTTCTGACATCAACAGCAAGCTGAGTGAAAACGCAGTGACTTTGAAATATCAAGAGCTGCGATCGCCTGTGGACGGCTCAATTTTCGATCTGCAAGCCAAAGGACCTGGCTTCGTGGCGACCACAACTGAGCCAATCCTAAAAGTTGTACCCGACAATGCGCTAGTTGCAGAGGTCTTCATCACCAACCAGGATATCGGCTTCCTGAAGACGGGAATGCATGTGGATGTGCGGATTGATTCTTTCCCGTTCAGCGAGTTTGGCGACATCAAAGGAACGCTGATCAGCATTGGTTCAGATGCCCTGCCGCCTGACCAAACCCATCAGTATTATCGCTTCCCGGCTAGAGTCAAGCTCGATCGGCAGTATGTTGCGGTGGGAGACAAAGAGGTGCCGCTTCAGTCGGGTATGTCAATCACCACCAACA
>JBBSFA010000690.1:0-2855 GCA_038239185.1 Elainellales cyanobacterium
GACGCGAAAGCAGACGGCGTGACCATCGGAGCGATCGCTTGAGGGATAATAAGCCGGATTGGAGAAGGTGATTGTCCATATCTATTCGTGAGCGGGGCGATCGAAGAGAGCTTTCGCTATCTTCCCTTAATTTGAATGCTTTCCTCCTGTTCCCGAACCGTCCTATAGTTAAGTTGCTGCTCATTTTGAACCCGATCGCACCGTGAAAGCAATTACTCTGCTCGGCTCCACTGGCTCCATTGGCACTCAAACGCTAGACATTGCGGCAGAACATCCCGACCAATTTCGGATTGTTGGCTTGGCGGCGCATAGCAATGTGGCTTTATTGGCACAGCAAATCCGCCAGTTTCGTCCCGAAATTGCCGCGATTTGTGATGCGACTCAGTTGACTGCGCTGCAAGAAGCGATCGCGGATCTTTCCCCACAGCCGATTCTGCTCGCAGGTGAAGCGGGCGTGGTTGAAGTGGCGCGCTACGGAGACTCAGAAGCAGTAGTAACGGGCATTGTGGGATGTGCGGGTTTGTTGCCGACGATCGCCGCCATCCAAGCCGGAAAAGATATTGCCCTGGCAAACAAAGAAACGCTAATCGCAGGTGGATTGGTTGTGCTGCCGCTGGTGGAAAAGCACGGCGTTAAACTGCTGCCTGCCGACTCTGAGCACTCCGCAATTTTTCAATGTCTGCAAGGCATTCCAGACAAGAGCCTGCGGCGGATTCTGCTGACCGCTTCCGGTGGGTCGTTTCGCGATTTGCCTGTGGAAAAGCTGGCAGAAGTCACCGTTGCCGATGCGCTCAAGCATCCCAACTGGACGATGGGACGCAAGATCACGATCGACTCTGCCACGCTGATGAACAAAGGGCTAGAGGTGATTGAAGCGCACTTCCTGTTTGGGGTTGACTACGACCAGATCAATATTGTCATCCATCCCCAAAGCATTATCCACTCGCTGATTGAACTGCAAGACACCTCAATGCTGGCGCAGTTGGGCTGGGCAGATATGCGGCTGCCATTGCTATATGCGCTGTCCTATCCCGATCGCATTCACACCAACTGGGAGCCGTTGGATCTAGTCAAAGTGGGGAGCCTCACCTTCCGCGAACCCGATCACCAAAAATATCCCTGTATGCAGCTTGCCTATGCCGCAGGTCGAGCAGGCGGAACCATGCCAGCCGTGCTGAACGCAGCGAATGAGCAAGCCGTCGCCCTATTCCTAGACGAGAAAATTGGCTTTTTGGATATTCCGCGCGTGATTGAAACGGTATGCGATCGCCACCACTCACAGAATCGCTCAACCCCAACGCTGGAGGACATTTTGGAGTCCGATCGCTGGGCGCGGCAAGAAGTACTGACTGCAAGTGCGGGATGGGGCGATCGAGTCGGGGTAGCTTGAGGTGATCTGGAGCCAAACCTGTTTTTAGCGCGATCGCAGTATTTCACCTTTGCTCAAACGGTTCTCAAAGAGAGTGAGATATGGTAACGAGAGTCCGATTTGGCATCTGGGCATTCTAGATTCCGTAAACCCATTTGGGGAGCAATCTACCATGTCGATGAGTTCAATTAGTGCTGCGTTGGGGCAGGCAGACCGAGAGGCGGTGATGGCGGCTGTTGCCACGATTAAGGAAAAGCTGCCTTTCTTGATTGATTTGAGTGCGGAGGAGCGCAAGGCTCTGCCCAAGATGGGGGATAAGAGTCGGGCGTTTGTCAGTAAGGCGTTGGAGGTGGCGACGCAGAACCCGAACTTTTTGCCGAGGTCATTTGCCCTGGAGGAGATGCGGAAGGATGTGCTGTTGTTTGAGGCGTTGTATCCGCTGTTGCTGTCGCTGACGCAGGTGCAGGAGTTAGTGGATGATACGTATATGGCGGTGGGGAGTGAGGCGTATGCGGCGGCGTTGGCGGCACTATGCTAAGGCGAGTGGGCAGGGGGCAGGATTGGATGGAGCGGTGGAGGAGATGGGGCAACGGTTTGCCCGGAAATCTCGGAAGGTGAAGAGTCAGGAGGGGACGGTGAAGGCTGAAGGGGCAACGATGTAGTTGAAAGCCTGACGATTTGACCTTTGAGGCTGACAGTTGAGGCTCAGAGCTTGGAGGTTGGAGCAATTTGCTCGATGTTCCGAGTTCTGAGCTTGATTTTTGGAGTAAAAAGGTCGGCGTTTCGAGTTCAGAGGTCGGCGTTTCGAGTTCAGAGGTCGGCGTTTCGAGTTCGGAAGGCGATCGCCCAAGCTCAGAGCACGGAGTTTCTTGTCAAAACCTCGACAGTTGAGGTTTTGGGCTTGTAGGTTGGAGATAGGGGCGGGATTACTGAGCCTGCGTTTCCTAGGATTTGTTTCTTTGTCCTCTCTACTGTTATCGTCTTATACCCTTATGCCGCCAACGCCCGAAAGCCTCCAGAAATTTGTCCAGTATTGCCAGCAGCATATCAAAGGGGATGAGCTAGGGGAGTCAAAATTCTTTCTCGATCGCTTTTTTCAGGCGTTTGGGCATGAGGGGGTGCTTGAAGCGGGGGCAACACCGGAAGAGCGTGTGAAGAAGGGCAGCAAAAAAGGCAATACGGGCTTTGCGGATCTGGCTTGGAAGCCGCATTTGCTGATTGAGATGAAGAAGCGAGGCGAAGACCTCAACAAGCATTACGCGCAAGCTGTCACCTATTGGATGCAGTTGCAATGTCCGAGCTATGTGATGCTGTGCAATTTTGATCAGTTTTGGATCTACGACTTTCGTAAGCAGTCTGAGGAGCCGATCGAGAAGATTTCTCTGGAGCGGTTGCCTGACCGAGCCGGGGCGTTCGCGTTCATGAATCCAGAGTTGGATCGATCGCCTGTTTTTAACAACAATTTGGTGGCGGTGACAGAGAGAGC
>JBBSFA010000691.1:0-2853 GCA_038239185.1 Elainellales cyanobacterium
CAGCGCATCGGGTTGCGGTTCGTTGTCCAGATCTAAGCGAACGGTCGGATTATCAGCAACGCCGACACCTGGAGTTGTCGCGGTATAAGTTCCTAGCCAGAGCATGATATGAGCGTGAGGTTCACCATGAGCTTTGATTCGGAGAGGAGAGGGCATATGAACAATTCCTTCAATCAGTTCTGCTTTTCTGATGTGAGGCATGGCATGATAACGATGCTCGAATTCACTCCGAGTCAGGCGATCGCCATTCTCCAAGGGCGGAACAACCAGCGGTGAAGAGATTGGAAGGGTCATGATAGAAGGAATTAGGGTTCAACTTAATTTTAGGCACTTGCCTAAGCTCAGTCGGTTCTGCCCATGATGCTTGTAAACTATCTTGCAATACCAGATTCTTACTGCGATCGATACTGTTTGAGCAATTCGACCATTTCGGGTTGACCTTCCTCAGATGCCCAGATCAGAGCCGTCCAATTGTTGTTGTCGCGCTGGTCTAAATTTGCGCCGCGATCGAGCAACAGTTTGGCAACTTCTAGATGTCCTTGAACTGCGGCACTCATCAGCACCGTCAAGCCAAAGTTAGTTCTGGCATTGACATCAGCACCATTTTCAAGCAAAAGCCCTGCGACATCCTGATGTCCGCCTGCGGCTGCACCCATCAGTGCCGTCCAGCCTTCCTCATCCTGGCTGTTGACCTCAACACCTGCCGCCAGAAGTCGCTGGACTTCTTCAATCTGACCTGCCTCTGCCGCCAGAGCTAAGTCGTTTGTGTCGTCCCCGCCTTCCATGTTTACCATTCCTTAATAAGCAACATCGCCACCCTGGAAACCATCCTTATTTTAGAAGCCTTCTGTTGCCCAATAGCGTACCATTCCAGATCTATGCTTAACAGTGTTCAGGCTTGATTCAGGCTTAACGGTGTCATTACATGTCGGACAACAGGGTGGAAGGAGCAGTGGTGCAAGCAGCAGATATTCTAATTCTTTCAAACGGGCCGGGTGAAGTAACGACATGGGTCAGACCCGTGGTGCGAGCGCTTCGCCAGCAGCTCGGCAACGATCGCGCCCAACTGCGAATTTCTCTGATGCTGTCACCCTGCCCCAATGCCAATGGTCGAGAGATGGCGATCGCCCAAACCTATTCTGAAATCGATCGCGTCCAGGGAGCAGAACAATTCTTTCCATTTTTACTGACTGGCAAAACTGCCGAAAACTGGGACTGGCGCGATCGCGGTGTCGTTCTATTTCTCGGTGGCGATCAGTTCTTCTCGGTCGTCATCGGTAAACGTCTGCACTACCGCGTCGTCATTTATGGGGAATGGGATACCCGCTGGCATCACTGGGTCGATCGGTTTGGCGTGATGAAGCCGGAACTGATCGATCGCGCTCCCAGACGATATGTCGATAAGTTCAAGGTCGTCGGCGATTTGATGGCAGAAGTCGGCAGACAAGAGAAAAATCAGGAGACTGTGAGCAGATTTTCCTACCAGGAGCCAGCGGATCAGGAAACCATCGGACTTCTCCCTGGTTCTAAGCCTGCCAAACTGGCGCAGGGGGTGCCGCTGTCGCTGGCGATCGCCGAGCATATTCACGCTGCTCGACCTCAGACCCGCTTTGTGATTCCGGTTGCGCCCATGTTGGAGCTGACTTCACTCGCCCACTTTGCTGACCCTAAACAGAATCCGATCGTCCAGCAAATGGGCGGCGCAGCAGCAGAGCTGATTACCGACGAGGATCAGCCCTATCTAAAAACCAGTAACGGGCTGCGAGTCGAGCTGTGGACGACCTTTCCTGCCTACGATATTTTGTCTCAGTGTCACCTTTGCATTACGACCGTTGGAGCCAACACCGCAGAGTTAGGATCATTAGCCGTACCGATGATCGTCATGCTACCGACCCAACAGCTCGACGCAATGCGAGCCTGGGACGGACTACCAGGACTATTAGCCAACTTACCTGGAGTCGGGTCTATTTTTGCCAAACTGATTAACGGCTGGTTTCTGCGCCAATCCCGCCTATTAGCCTGGCCAAATATCTGGGCAGGAAAAGCGATCGTTCCTGAACTGGTCGGCAAACTTCAGCCTGCTCAAGTCGCAGAAGTTGCTCTCAATCTGCTCAGTCACCCAGAGCAACTGGAGCAAATGAGCGATCGCCTCCGTCAAGTTCGTGGTAAACCCGGAGCCGCAGCAGAGCTGGCTCAAATCGTCGGTGAAGAGCTGGAGTAAAATTCTAACGTTGTTGAACAGGGAAGCTCAGAGCTGCCCGTCGCGGCGACCCAGCTCATAAACGCCGCTGCCGATACAGGCTAAGATGCCCATGCTGATTGACCAACTGCGCCCCAGACTAATCTCAATGATGTAGTTGCACAAGCCACCGACGATTAAAAAAGGCACAATGCTAAACAGTGAAGCGTAAAAAGCATTTTGAGCTTCGCGACTGGGGCGGGTTCGCTCATATTCTTCAGTTGTGGTGTAGAGCGATCGCTCAGCAAAATCAAACCAGCGCTGGAGTTGGGTCATCACCCATTCGCTGACGGGAGACAGACCAAGATACAGAGACAGTGCCCACAGACCAATCCCTGCCAGGGTTGTAGCATCCAGCTCTAGCCGGAAGGGAAATAGTTCGGTCAGCATGATTTAGAAACCGCCTCAAGAAACTTAATTAATTGTAAGGGGTCTTAAGAATTTCAAGATCGAACATTCAGCCTCAGGGGTTACGAATTCTACAGCTTGCGGAAGAAACGACAAAGGTATAACAGATGGCAGCCTCTTGTTTAGATTCTGGGGCAACTGCCTGCCAGGTTTGTTTCTCGTTTTGCCTCTTGATTAATTCGTGTCTCTAAACCTACACTTCAATC
>JBBSFA010000692.1:0-2850 GCA_038239185.1 Elainellales cyanobacterium
ATGTTTCTTCTGACTGGGGATCGTCGGCTTCGCCTTCAGCATGGAAGGCGGCAAATTCTTCTTTGCGTCCTCGTCGCACGGCAGCCACTAGCTCTGGATCGGTATGGCTAACGAAGTAGAGAAAAGGCGAGGTTTCGCCATACTCTTCGCCCATAAACAGGAGCGGCACTGAGGCAGACAGCAGCAACGCCGCCGCCGCCAGCTTTTGCCCTTCAAACGAAACTAAGTGAGAAAGGCGATCGCCCTTGAGCCGATTGCCCACCTGATCGTGATTCTGAGCGCAAATCACAAACGAGCTAGGCGGCACATCCGAGGGATCGTCACCATGATGGCGTTGCCGCAGCTCCGAGTAATCCCAGGTGTAAACAAAATTTTGAGCGTAGGCTTTTGCCATTTGCTCCGGCTTACCGTAGTCGCTGTAGTAGCCAAAGGTTTCGCCTGTCAGCAGCGTATGCACAATGTGATGGAAGTCATCATTCCACTGGGCATCCAGTCCGAATCCGCCCGCCGACCAGGGACGCACCCAGCGCGGATCGTTGAGATCGCTTTCGGCAGCGAGATAGAAACGCCGTCCCTGTTTTTGCGAGAGGCGATCGGTAGTTTCTGCCAGCTCACGCAGAAAGTGTTTGGCTCCAAAGTCAAAAATGTTATCGGTCGCATCTAAGCGCAGTCCGTCGATATGGCAGGTTTCAAACCAATACAGGGCGCTCTGGATGAAATAGTTGCGAACGCCATAGCTGTGAGCGCCATCGAAGTTGAGCGCATTGCCCCAGGGCGTTTTGTATTTGTCGGTGAAGTAGGGGGCAAAGCTCCAGATGTAGTTGCCTTCGGGTCCCAAATGGTTGTAGACCGCATCCAGAAAGATCGCCATCCCGTGCTGATGGCAGGCATCGACGAGTTGCTTTAGTCCAGCAACACCGCCATAAGAGTTCTGTGCCCCAAAGGGATAAACGCCGTCATAGCCCCAGTTGCGCGAACCGGGAAACTGCGCGATCGGCAGCAGTTCGATCGCATTCACGCCTAGCTCTTTAAGATCTGGCAAGCGGGGAATAATCGCTTCAAACGTCCCTTCTGGGGTGAATGTGCCGACATGCAGCTCATAGAACACTAAATTCGCAAAGGGAATGTTCTTCCAGTCTCCATCTGTCCAGTCAAAGCTGTGGTCTACCACCTGCGATGCGCCATGAACGCCTTCCGGCTGCGATTGGGAAGCCGGATCGGGGCGATCGGTCTCACCATTGAGCTGATAGAAGTAGAGCGTTCCAGGAGCAGCTTCAGTTTCAATCTGCCAGTAGCCCTGTGGCTGCCGCTGCATGGGAATAAGCTGCTCTTTCGGTGAGACGATATGGAGCGTCACTTCGTCTAGGGCGGGTGCCCAAACGGTGAAGGTACAGCGATCGTTTCCGTGATACCAGGAGCCTAGTTGCATAGTTCAGAATGAGATGATAGAAGGGCGATCGATTTATGTCCAATTTTTTTATATCCAAGAGCTGAATCCAAGCGCTTCTAGTCGCTCAAATCCAGCTTAGAAAGCTCGACTATTCTTTAAATAGCGCTGTCTTTACGAAAGTACAACCAAGATCCACCCCTTGATAGAGAGCAATCGCATTTGCATGGCTCTCACGTTTTGCGTTTGGGGCTTTTGTCTCCTTTTTCTTGCAGGTTGAGATTTGTATAGATTTAATGCTTTATCGTAATGCTCTTTTTGAATTTCTGGCGTGATCGAGTCCCAGCGACACGATCGCGAAGCTTTGGGAGGCGATCGTCGTATAATTCATAGGTATAAGCGGCAGAGAGCCTGATATCTGTCCAATACAAGCCATTTAAGGAGGTAGATACTGTGGCAGAAGTCGAAGCGATCGCTAGAGGGCTGCTAGAGCTTAATGAAGATGATTTGTTGGCACAGATTGGCGTGCGCGACCAAGCCATAGCCACTAGCCCTGAAGCCGCGACGATCGAATCCCTCAGCGAAGAGATTCCCGTCCCCAGAGGCGCGTTTGATGAGCTGCTGAAGGCGGGCAAAAATGTATTCGCGCCCGCCTGGGCTCAAGCCTAAAAAGTGCTCTGTTCCCCGTTGTGGGGAATTAGCGACCTAGCCGCCCTGCTCGCCCAAATCATGTGCCAAAAAACGACTGAAGCCGCTGCCAAAATGACCGGACTTCTGACTCCGGTGCTGGTCGGCAGTTTAGGCTTGCCGCAGTCGATCGCCGTAATGGTGGGAACGCTGCTGGTCAAGAAAGCGGCAAAAGGCACCTCTGATCTGATTTGCGAGAACTGGAAGACCAGTCTAGACGCGACAGTTCTAACCAGTGAGATTTCAGAAGTGCCACCGACGGTTCCTGAAACGCCTGCTGGATAATCAGCGCAAAACATCGATCGCTAGATCGGAAATATTCGAGTTTTCATCGTTATGTGTCGCAGGGTGTTTACTCGATCGATTAGAGAATAAATGGAGAGTTGATTTCGTTGATAGAGAGTTGGGATAGTTCAGTGAGCGGTTTTGGTGATACGTTATGCTTCGCCAAGATATCTTATGAGATGGCGATCGGACTATCTATTCAATCAACTGATTCACGAAGCGAGTCAGCTATCAGCTCTTAACATTGCGAACTGATACATTAGCAGGCAATAAGTTTTATCAGAAGTTGGGATTTAAAACTTACCCTAACTGGGAGCATACAACCCATCATCTACAATAATTAAGCGAATCAGTGTATTGTCCATAGATTTTAGCTCTTTCAGCGCTGCGCTGTAATTATATTGAGTTGCATCGACCTCGTTTCCGCCCCATTGCCATGACCCAAATCCCGTTCGACCAGCTTTCCAAGCAGTTTCTCGAAGAGGTGCTGG
>JBBSFA010000693.1:0-2849 GCA_038239185.1 Elainellales cyanobacterium
AAGTGGAACATGGGCTGGATGCACGACATGCTGGACTATTTCCACATGGACCCCTGGTTCCGCCAGTTCCACCAAAACAACGTCACTTTTAGCATCATGTATGCCTTCAGCGAGAACTTTATGCTGGCGCTCTCGCACGATGAGGTGGTTCACGGCAAGAGTCCGATGATTGGCAAGATGCCGGGAGACGAGTGGCAGAAGTTCGCCAACCTGCGAGCGCTATATTCCTATATGTTTGCCCATCCCGGCAAGAAAACCCTGTTCATGAGCATGGAGCTAGGGCAGTGGACGGAGTGGAACGTCTGGGGAGATTTGGATTGGCATCTGCTTCAGTACGAGCCGCACCAGAAGCTAGGGCATTTTATGAGCCGCTTGAATGCGCTGTACAAGAGCCAGCCTGCGCTCTACACCCAAGACTTTTCCTACGATGGGTTTGAGTGGATTGACTGTAGCGACAATCGCCATAGCGTTGCGGCCTTTCTGCGGAAAGCGAAAGATAAAGTCAAAGATGAAGCAGGCAATGAGGTAGACGATTTTGTGGTGGTGGTCTGCAATTTTACGCCGCAGCCTCACGCGCACTATCGGGTTGGAGTGCCGGAATTTGGCTTCTACACAGAGCTGTTTAACAGCGATGCGCGGGAGTATGGCGGCAGCAACATGGGCAACTTGGGCGGCAAGTGGGCAGAAGAGTGGTCGTATCACAACCGACCCTACTCGATCGATCTCTGTCTCCCCCCGCTAGGCGTGCTGATGCTGAAGCTCGATCGCCAGAAAACGCTGGAGGCACAACAGGCGGTAGCACAGCCGTTGCTTAACGATGGGGAATAGGGAACTTGACCCTTTAACGTGAGTCGTAGCTATACAAGATCAAAGTGAGTTCAGAATCAAAGTGAGTTCAGAATCAGGAAACTGGTGTGTCAGGAGAAGTGTTCATGATTTGGATAGTTGCGATCGCCTGTTTTATCGTCGCTTTTGTCCTGGCGAGTCTGGTGGAATACTGGCTGCATCGGTTTATGCATGGGTCTTCTGCGGCGAAGATGGGAGAACGGCATCGGGATCACCATCGCCGGGGTGAAGGACAGGGCGTAGTCTGGGAATTCCGCGACTACGTGAAGGGTAGTGCGATCGTCATGTGCCTCGTCTTCTTTGTCTCGTGGCAGGCGGGTTTGGGCTGGTTTTTAGGGGCATTGGTTTATGCCGCTTTCTCTGCCTATGCCCATCAGCTTCAGCATGAGAATCCCCAGAAGTGTTTTTGGATGAAGATGCCCGTTCATTACGTCCATCACAAATACGGCATGTGGCATCATAACTTCGGCTTAGCCGTAGACTGGTGGGATCATGTTTTTGGCACCTACAAAGCAGTGGATTGGCTCACCGAGGAAGAACTCAGCCGTCCGCCGTGCGGGTATCTAGAACTCCGCTGGTGGTAAGGACAACTAGAAGCGCCGCCCAAATTGGGTGGCGCTTTTGGCATCGGCGATCGACGCTATTAAATTTTGTAGAAATCAAATTTTTGTGTAGAGGCAGTGGAATTTAGTGCTGAAATAGAAGGTATGGGACTGACGCGACGAGCCTTTTTGCAACGGATCGGGGTGGCGCTGGGTGCTTTGGGACTCAGCGAAGCAGCGTTGTCTCTGTTGGGCGAACAATATCAGCAGGCGATCGCCCAGCCGACCCGTCGCAAATTAGCGCTGCTAGTGGGCATCAACTCATACGCCGAGCCAGTCTGCGATTTTGTCCCCAGCCGAGGAACGGCTCTGAACGGCTGCCTCACGGATATAGAACTTCAGCGCGAATTGTTGATCCACCGCTTTGGATTTCAACCCAGCGATATTATCAGCCTCACCGATCAGCAAGCCACGCGATCGGCAATTGTCGAGGCTTTTCAAACGCATTTGGCACAGCAGGCGCGATCGGGCGATGTCGTGGTGTTTCACTTTAGCGGATTGGGCAGTCGGGTTAAGTTGGCAGATGATTCACGCGACGCTGAGCAAAATAGTCTGGTGCTAGTAGATAGCCTGCTGCCGACCCCAGACAGCCCCATCATTAGCGATTTGCTGGAAGAAACGCTGGCGCTGCTGCTGCGATCGCTGCCAACCCCTCAAGTCACCACAATCCTGGATGCTGGCGCGACGACACTCGGCAAAATGTACCAGGGGAATCTGAAGATTCGATCGCGTCCGAACGCGCCGAGCGGTCAGATCAGCGAGGCAGAACAAGCGCTATGGGCGGAGCTGCGGCAAGCTAATAGGCGATTGACTCAGTTTCCGGGTCTGCTGCTCGCCGCAACCGCTGCCAATCAAGTCGCCACAGAGGCACAGTGGAGCGGCTTCAGCGCGGGCTTGTTTACCTATGCGCTGACTCAGCAGCTTTGGGGGGCAACATCTGCTACAACGCTACGCTTTCTCTTCAATCAGACGAGTTCAGCGGTGCGGCAGTCCGCTGGAATGGAGCAGCAGCCGCGATTTGAGGGTCAGCCGCCGCCCGCGATTTATCAGACTCCTCCTCTGCCGACTAGCGCCGATGGAGTGGTACGGGCGATCGACGAAGACGGGAAAGCGCAAGTTTGGCTGGGCGGATTGCCTGCTAGCGTGCTGGAAAACTACGGGGCATCGCTACTGGAGCAGCAAGGGAACGAGACAGAAGGACTGCTGCGGGTGCGATCGCGGGACGGGCTGATCGTGAAAGTTCGGGCGACTGATGCCACTGTGTTGCAGGCAGGTCAACTGGTTCAGGAGCGAATTCGGCTTCTGCCGCGTAACGTGGGGCTAACGGTGGCGATCGACACTACCTTAGAGCGAATTGAGCGAGTGGATGCAACCAGCGCTTTTTCCGCGATTCCCAGAGTC
>JBBSFA010000694.1:0-2848 GCA_038239185.1 Elainellales cyanobacterium
AAACCCTCTTGCATCCGCTTCTGATCTTGCTCTTTCTCCCAACGCTCATCGACCAAAGGTAACTCGCGCTCCCAAAAAGCGTGGATATCTCGCATTTCTCGAAGACGACGCTGATGCTGAACCGGAGTTTGCTTCATCAGATCTAGCCCTCGCTCGGCAAGCTGACGGAATGCGCCAATTTGAACTAGCCTCTGCTTCGTCAACTGTGACCAAGCATGATCTTTGATTTGAAAGTAATCACGGCGATCGCCCGGCAAACTCACCCGTTCAATCAAGCCAAGCTGAATCAAAAACCGAGTCATCGTGCTAATCGAGCCTTTACTGGCTTGCAGCATATCTGCCAAAGCAGCGTTTGACTGCTGGGCTGGATCGGAAATCAGCAACCAGCCGAAGATCCGCCCAGACATGCGCGGCATCCCCACCATCTCGAACATTAAACCCACTTCTTCAATGAAATGCATTTGCTCAAAGGGCTGACTGCTATTCAATTTCCGACTCCCATTCAAACTATCGCAACAGGTGAGTTCGTAACTTTTTGTTACCATAATCTTACCACATTCTAAAAGTTCAGTAAAGACTGAACCTTTAGACGGGATGGATTTTAGTTTTGTGTCCAGTTGAGCGTTCAACCTGCTTTGATTTTTGCGGAAAGCGATCGAAATCTAACCCGCTTTTTGCCCGTTTTAAAGTAAAAATTAAGCTAGCTGATTGCCCTCTCGTTAGCGCTGCACTTGTCTTATGTCCGAATGGCTTGAACATACCGTCCAAATTGAAGTCGAAACGCCGATTAATGTCGTTTGGGATCTCTGGTCTGATCTGGAGCAAATGCCGCGCTGGATGAAATGGATCGAATCGGTCAAAGTCCGAGAAGATAATCCTGAGCTATCGCGCTGGAAGCTGGCGACAGGCGGGTTTGACTTCAACTGGCAGTCCCGGATTACCAGACTGGTGACTCACCAAATCATCCAGTGGGAATCGGTAGATGGCTTGCCCAACAAAGGGGCGATTCGGTTCTACGATCGCGGCAACAGCAGCATCGTCAAAATGACGGTTGCCTACGCGATTCCCAGCTTTCTTGCCAAGATTATGAACACGCCGTTTATCAGCCGGGTAGTCGAATCGACTTTGCTAGCAGATCTGGAGCGCTTTAAGGAGTATGCTCTGAAGAGCAACCAGCAAAGCCCGACTCCCTAAGAAGCTCTATGGCTTTGCCCAGGGCATTGGTTCGATCGGCTCAAACGTCGTCGTCATCTTATAAGGTGCGCCTGTTTCCAAAGCGTTCTGAATTGCCAGGACGATTTCGTTGTTGTGCAGGCAGTAGTCTGTGGCAAGGCGGCTTGGACGCTTTTCTTGAATGGCAGCGGCTAGCTCTGCCACGCCGCGCGAGAAATCCATCTGCTGTGCGCCCTTATAGCGAAACTTCCCCTCTGGTTTTTTGACCAGCGGATAGCGCTGCTTCAGCGGATTCATAAAGGTTTTGCGACGAATCTTGATCATCCGTTTAATGTAGACCGGGGCGCTGTAGAACCAGCAGTCATCGGTGCAGAGAATGCCATCGTCACCAATGATCTTGAGCACATGATCATGTGGGGCGACAATGCTGCAAGTCAGCCGCGCCACCACGCCGGAGGCAAATTTGATGCAGGCGACCGAGAAGTCGGGGGCATTGTGATCCAGCGGCACATCCGTTTGCTTGTCGGGTACGAGGCAAGAAGAGAAGGCAGTCACGCTCTCAGCCGCGCCAAAAAAAGCAGTCAGCCAGGTCGTGTAATAGCCCGCATGTTCCAAGGTGCAACCCACCTCAAACTCATCTTTGTAGGGCCACGGCGTACCGGATTCACTCACCCATTTTTGGTAAGCCATCCGGTGAACCAGTCCGTCGTCCATTTCGGCATATACAAGCCGCACCGTGCCGACCTGCTGCTCTCGCAATGCCTTCCAGATCGTTTGTGCCGTTTCGCTCAGAACATTGCAGGGCGCTGAGGAAAGAGCCAGACCCTTTTGATTGGCGAGCTGGGCTAGCTCATTTGCCTGCGCCATATCCATCGAAAAAGGCTTTTCTGAATAAACATGTTTTCCAGCCTCAAGGCAAGCTTTAGAAACTTCGTAGTGGCTGCTGGGATTGGTCAGATTCACCACAATCTCCACCCGATCGTCCGCTAGCAGTGCCTCTAAAGTCGGGTAAACCTGCGGAATCGAGTGAAATGCGGCAAACTTAGTGGCACGATCGCTGATTCGATCCATCACCCCAATTAGCTCTAGCTGAGGATGGCGCGGCAGCGTTTTCAGGTAATAATCCGCCACAAAGCCACAGCCCACGATCGCAATACGCATCACACTCTCCTACTAATAGGCTCCACTGCGGTCACATCATAGCCTAGGTCGATCGAGGCTTCTGATCCTAATCGCCTGGGAAAAAGACAACGATGATACTACTGAAGTCATTTACAAAGATTTTGTAAATTTCTTTAAACAACAAACAGGCAGGAAAGCGATCGCCTTCCTGCCTGTTTAAAGTTGTGGTTGCTTCGTAGGATGTGTTAGGCGCTAGCCGTAACGCATCATTCCCAGGGATTGATGCGTTACGCTGCGCTAACGCATCCTACGCAAAGTCCAACGCTAGTAGGTTTCAACGTGCCAGCGCTCTTTGATCGATCGCTGATACTCCTTCCAGGTCAGACCTTCTTTTTGAGAAGCGCCCGCCATTGCGGCATCGATCCCATCTTCCATGCCCTTCAGACCGCAAATGTAAGTATGCGTCTTTTCATCCTTCACCATGTTCCAGATCTCATCCGCATGTTCTGCGACGCGATGCTGAATATACATTCTGCCGCCTTCAGAATTTTGC
>JBBSFA010000695.1:0-2839 GCA_038239185.1 Elainellales cyanobacterium
GGCAAATCGGGGGCTAGCTCAAAGCCCTCCACGCCAACTAGATCTACAGCATCGGGCAACTGGGGCTGAATCCGCTGCCACAGCAGTCCGGTCAGGATCAGTAAGGCACTTAAAATTACCCCCAAGGCATCCGATCGCGACTGAGAATTCGTCAGATCTGGAGTGAGTAGCCGATTGATCAGCAGCAACGTGCCCGCAATGATTCCAACGGCGATCGGCAACTGCCGCAGAACTTGATTTTGATCAGATTTAGCCAAGATTCAAATGAAATAGATACTATAAATTGTGATATTTCAGGCAAAAGCGTTGTGCGGCTGCCAAACCCCCTGCATTCTTAGACTCTATCGCGCTAACGTACCCGTGCAAGACTTACTCGGTGGACTGCTCTCCCTCTTTTTCAATCCTACACCTCAGCTAGAAGCCTTACGGGCAGTGAATCTGTCTAGCTGGCTCGATCCGTCGATCGTCCAGGTGATTGCCACGCCTGTGCCTGATCCGGCCGCCGAATCCGCCATTCGGCAGCACCTAGCCGGAATGCAGGCTCTAGGATTTCCCGAAGGCAATCAGGCCGTCTGGATTCAGATTGGCGACTTAACTTTGGCAGAGCATCAGGGCATGACCCCACTGCCCGCCGCTTCACTGACCAAAATTGCCACCACCCTGGCGGCATTAACGACCTGGGGCCCCGATCGCCAGTTTGCCACGCTGGTCAGCACCAACGGCACACTGCAAAATGGGGTTCTGACTGGCGATTTAGTCGTGAATGGCGACGGCGATCCGTTTTTTGTCTGGGAGGAGGCGATCGCACTGGGCAATGCGCTCAACCGCGCTGGAGTCCGGCAGGTGACGGGCAATCTGGTGATCACCGGAAACTTTGCCATGAACTACGAGTTTGACCCCGCTACCTCTGGCAATTTGCTGAAGCAAGCCATAAATGCCGATCTCTGGACGAGCGACGCAGCGGCTCAGTTTGCCCAACTGCCGCCGACTACGCTGCGCCCGCAGGTGGTAATCAACGGTGCTGTGCAGGTTGCAACGCTTACGAACCTGGCTGCTTCGCTGAAACCGCTGGTGCGCCATCAATCCATGCCGCTTGCCACCATCCTCAAGGCAATGAATATCTACAGCAACAATGCGATGGCGGAGATGCTGGCAAACTCCCTGGGTGGAGCGGGTGTAGTGGCAGAAAAAGCCGCCAAAGCCGCAGAGGTTCCCCAGGACGAAATCCAGATCGATCGCGGCTCTGGCTTAGGCACAGAAAATCGGATTTCTCCCAGAGCGATCGTTGCGATGCTGATGGCGATTCAGCGACAGCTCCAGCCGCATCAGTTGACGATCGCGGATTTGTTTCCGATCGCGGGCAGAGACGGCGGCACGCTTCAGGGACGACGCACTCCCGACTCTACGGTGGTCAAAACGGGCACGCTCAACGCAGTCAGCGCTTTTGCAGGTGTGTTGCCGACCCGCGATCGAGGCTTGGTCTGGTTTGCCATGATCGATTTGGGCGCAGGCAACATTGGCGATTTTCATAATCAGCAAGACCTGATGCTGCAAACGCTTCAGGAGGATTGGGGCAAGCCGACCCCGATGCCGCTGACAATTCAGCCCAGCAACCGCGATCGCAACCCGACCAACTGGCTGGGGGCACTCGATCGAAACCAGGTGCTCGATGGGGCGGGGTAAGCGGCGGGAAATAGGTTACACCTTGTTGCAAAACCGCAGTCTTTCTCTGCAACTGCGATACGTTTTGGATAAGCGTATTTGGGGCTACTGCAATGGCATTTCAGAAGATCTTAGCGGCGATCGATTACTCTCCCCTCAGCCAGTCGGTGTTTGAGCAAGCTTTAGAGCTGACAAAAGCCAACCAGGCAAAACTGATGCTGTTTCATTGCCTCACGGCGGATGCAGGGATGCTCACGCCACCGTTTCCAGGCGAGTTTGGCATTTCGCCGCAGTTTGTCACGCAGGCATACCAGGCTGATTTTGTGCGGCTGGATCAACAGATCAAGCAAACTCAATTGCTGCTGAATCAATTCTGCAACTTAGCAAGACGGCAGGGAGTTGAGGCTGAATCTGGCTATCGCATTGTTGAGCCAGGACAGGGACTCTGCCAAATGGCTCAACAGTGGGAGGCAGACTTGCTGCTGTTGGGACGGCGGGGGCGCAGAGGCTTGCGCGAGGCACTTTTGGGCAGCGTCAGCAATTATGTGCTGCATAATGCGCCTTGTGCAGTGCTAGTGATTCAGTCAAGCTGTGGCACCTATGACAGTGTGAATAGCGCGGCAGAAGCCAAGCAGCCGATCGCAATTGCCACCTAATTCAAAGACCCTAGTTCAAAGAAAACTCGCAAATTAATGCCCAAAAGTTAAATTACCGTTTAGACTGAATCGCTATCTCCGCTATGGATGGCGATTTTTTGTATTTAGCGAGAGAAATCCGCTAGATGCAGCACAGAGCTAAAAGGAACTTATGACGCATTCCCGCGCTTCTACCCGCGCTTCGCAAACCTCGTCTGACTTCTTCAATCCGTCGTTTCAACTCGATTCTGCCCTGCGGTTGCCGATCGGGGATACTGCCGGATCTGGGGCGATCGCGGACTTCAACAACGATGGCAATCCCGATTTGGTGTTTACGCCAACAGACGCGACATTGAGCGATAACGTGATTGTGCGGCTGGGTAACGGCAAGGGCAGCTTTGGGACGGCTAAAACTGCTGCCGCTGGCGCTAGCCCGATCGCCAGTGTGACCGGGGATTTTAATGGCGACGGCAAGTTGGATCTAGCGACCGCGAGCCTCAGTGCCAACACGGTTTCGCTGCTGCTGGGCAACGGCGACGGCA
>JBBSFA010000696.1:0-2834 GCA_038239185.1 Elainellales cyanobacterium
CAGTATTAGCGGCTCTAGAGTTACACGAACTGGGTATAGGAGAGTCAGAAACCCAGACCAAAAAGGCGATCGTGCAGGCAATTAAAGCTGTCTCGCAGCATCTAGGCAACCGTCCAGCCACCTGTCGCAAATACTATGTGCATCCGGCGATTTTAGAGGCTTACACAGACGGCTCACTCTGCGAAACCATGCAGCAGCTCGGACAGGAGCTTGATGCACTTCCTCACAAAATATCTCACGAACTGCGCTGTGAAGAACAGGTGGTGGTTGCACTGTTAAAGCAACAGTTAATGGGTGAAATTCAACAACAGTCTGCTCAGCATAAACTGGCAGGTTGACACTCTCCGCTCTAAAGAGACTGAGATTCTGCGGACAGAATAGCCGTGGGAAGAACCCAAAGTCTAATTCTCGCTACGGTCGTCAAAGACCGTCTACCCAGTTGGTTTAGGTCAATGCCTAACTTGCTGGCTACTTTTCTCAGAATGTTTGCAGCACCGTTTAGATCTGCATTCACAATTGAGCCATCACCCGACTGATACAGCCCTCTCAAAACTCGTCTGCCAGATGCTTTCCACCCTTCAGGCTTTTCGCCATACTTGGGCAGGGAGTCGCCATCTAGAAAACTTGCTTTAGAGGTATACGCTTCTTCAGTCACTTCAAATCGAATGCCATGCAACTCGCAAAAGTAAACGCCACTGTTATAAAGCTTTCCAGACTGTTCACACCGGTAATCTAGAATCGCTTTTGTTTCCTTGTTAGGGCTTAACAGAACTTGCTGAACCCCCATATTTTTCTTAGGTTTTGCCATGAAGCTCATACAAAGATTGAAGGCGAATAAATTCGCCGTGTCGCTTTCCTCTCAACACTGAAGTGACTGAGCTTCCCGTTTACCGCGTGTTTTCTGTGATGTCTAGTAGCTTTAGGTCGATGCCTTAAGCTTCAGTTGACCTCAGCACTTAAAGAGGTTGACAGAATTGGATTCTGGTTAATTATTGAGGCCGGATCTATTGACGCTTTAGAAATGGATGCCTGCATAAATCCCTGAAACAGCGGATGGGGTTTACTGGGTCGAGACTGGAATTCTGGATGAAATTGAGTCGCAATAAAGAAGGGGTGGCTGGGCAGCTCAATAATTTCTACCAGTCGTCCATCAGGAGAAGTACCGCTAATAGCGTAACCTGTTTCTAAGAATAGAGTGCGGTAGGCATTGTTAAACTCGTAACGATGTCGATGCCGCTCATAGATCACCTCTTCCTGGTAGAGGCGATCGGCCAACGTCCCAGAAGCAATGCGGCAGGGATAAAGTCCTAGACGCATCGTGCCTCCTAAATCAACAACATCTAGCTGTTCAGGCAACAGGTTAATCACTGGGTTTTTGGCATCTGGATCAAATTCAGCACTATTGGCTCGTTCCAATTGCGCGATGTGCTGTGCCCATTCGATCACCGAACATTGCATTCCCAAACAGAGTCCCAGAAAAGGAATTTGATGTTCACGCGCATACTGAATCGCAGTCACTTTGCCATCAATGCCTCTTGGCCCAAAGCCCCCTGGAACAATAATGCCATCGACTCCATCTAACATCGCCTTGACGGTCTGGGGTTCAATGTCTTCGGAGTTAATCCAACAAATGCTGAGGTCGCCTCCGTAAACAATGGCTGCATGGCGCAGAGCCTCTACCACCGATAGATAAGCATCGCCTAACCGCACATACTTACCAACGATCGCAATTTGCACTGGATGCCCAGGACGGTAGAGACGTTCAACCAGCGTCTGCCAGTGGCTCAAATTGGGAATACGCTGAGGTAATTGCAGCAGTTCTAATGCCTGATGAGCCATGCCTTCTTGCTCTAGCATTAAGGGTACTTCATAGATGCTGCCTGCATCTTGGGCCGTGATCACACATTCGACGGGAACATCACAAAATTCTGATAGCTTTTCTTTTAGACCGGGGTGAAGAGGGCGATCGCAGCGACAAACCAAAATGTCAGGCTGGATGCCGATCGATCGCAGTTCTTTAACTGAGTGCTGAGTCGGCTTGGTTTTCATCTCACCTGCTGATGGAATCCAGGGCATCAGCGTTACATGCATGTAAAGCACATTTTGCCGCCCTACAGCTTTACGAAACTGCCGAATCGCTTCTAAAAAAGGTAGTGACTCGATATCTCCAACCGTGCCACCAATCTCTGTGATCACGACATCAGGATTGGTGTTACGGGCAACTCGCAAGATCCGTTCTTTGATCTCATTGGTAATGTGAGGAATTACCTGTACAGTGCTACCGTTGTAGTCTCCACGACGTTCTTTATTCAGCACCGCCTGATAGATTGAACCTGTGGTGACACTATTAAGCCGCGACATCGAAGTATCGGTGAAACGCTCGTAGTGCCCCAAGTCTAGATCGGTTTCTGCCCCATCTTCTGTGACAAAGACTTCCCCATGCTGAAAGGGACTCATGGTGCCAGGGTCAACGTTGATATAAGGATCAAGCTTTAAGATCGAGACTGAATAGTCTCTTGATTTCAGGAGTCGCCCCAAACTAGCCGCTACAATGCCTTTACCAATACTAGAGACGACACCACCCGTTACAAATACAAATTTTGTCATAAGAGGAAATAAAGGCGATCGAGCTGTGAATGAGGTAGTAAATCAGGTTCTGACAACCCACCTATTGTGCCACATCGCGCCTAAAGCCATCCGGCATCGTAGCCAGGGTGCTTCCTCAAAACAGTGCCGACTCAAAACGTCACAGTAAATTAAGTCGGCTAGCTAAAAAAGGTAGGACATTGCCCAGCTCGTTAATTCTTCACCTATCGCTCAGCTTGCCTCTCAAA
>JBBSFA010000697.1:0-2829 GCA_038239185.1 Elainellales cyanobacterium
CCGCCAGCACCAGAGCCGCCGAAGCCCGCAAATCAGTTGCGACTACAGGTGCGCCTGAGAGCATCGAAACCCCTCGCACGATCGCATGTTGTCCTTTGACGCGAATATCTGCCCCCATCCGATTTAGCTCGGCGACATGGCGAAGCCGATTCTCAAACACGGTTTCTGTAATCACACTATCGCCCTCGCTCAGGGTCAGTAGCGCCATAAACTGCGCCTGCATATCGGTCGGAAAACCAGGATAGGGAAGGGTTTCAATATCCGTGGCGACATGGGGTTGACGAGAGACAATCCTCAGCCGATTGGGGGCATCGGTGAAAATTTCAGCGCCGATCGCCTGTAATTTTGCAATCACTGCGGTCAGATGATCTGGCACAACGGGCGCAAGGCTCAGCTCAGAGTGGGTGATCGCCCCTGCAATCAAAAACGTGCCTGCTTCAATGCGATCGGGAATCACAGCATAGTCAGTCGAGTGGAGATGGGGCACACCAGAAATGACGATCGTCTTAGTGCCTGCTCCCCGAATTCGCGCCCCCATTGCTCGACAAAAATTTGCCAGGTCTACAACCTCTGGCTCCTGAGCAGCATTCTCTAGAACGGTTTCTCCATCGGCCAGCGTCGCCGCCATCATCAGCGTTTCGGTTGCCCCGACACTAGGGTAATCCAAATAAATTCGGGCACCTTTAAGCCGCTTGCTAACTCCTCTGACATAAGCATGAACGGTGCCATGCTCAATCTGGACATCTGCTCCCATTGCCTGTAGCCCGCGAACATGCAGATCAACTGGACGAGCCCCGATCGCACAGCCCCCTGGTAGAGGTACTCTTGCTACCCCCAGCCTTGCTAATAGGGGACCAATCACAAAAAAGCTGGCCCGCATTTGACTGACTAGCTCATAGGGTGCTCTTGACATGGCGATGTGTTGAGCATTGACATTAAGCTGATCGCCATACCACTCAACCTTTACGCCCAATGCAGTCAAAAGATCGCCCATGCGGGCAACATCGACCAGAGACGGAAGGTTGCGAATACGGCAATCTTCAGGACAAAGTAATGCACCAGCCATTAGCACCAAAGCAGAATTTTTGGCCCCGCTGATTTTGACCTGTCCTTGCAAAGGAGACTTGCCCCAGATTTGAAGCACCGATTTGTCTTCTTCGGGCAAGGCATGGGAACTCGACATTGTGAGAGAAGAAGTAATGGCTCTGTCCTCCAGGGTGAATTGATTTAGGTCGCGACTTTAAATTTGGTCTTGATTCTACCGGAAAGTTTCCCAAGATCTTAGAAAAGTTTCTCAAGATCTTAGAGTTTCTATCAAAATTCATCTCTAGTAAAGGTTAAAGAGGTCGTACCTCCCCATTAATTCGATCAAATTTGATTCAATTGATGAGTTGACGGATAGCATCAACTGAGCGATTATGGTAAATCGCAGTCGTTAATGCGTTGGTGCGGAACTGGCGGAATTGGTAGACGCGCTAGATTCAGGTTCTAGTGTTTGCAAAGACTTCCGGGTTCAAGTCCCGGGTTCCGCATTACTACTGACTATGTTTAATATCGTGGCTACGTTCAATATCGGTTGAGGCTTAGTGTTGCTAAGGAACATGGATTTAATCTCTAGCCTGTGAAAATCAAAGGACGAGTCTAAATCTTGCAATCTGGCATTTCAGCCTTTAGCAGCTAAACTCTGGTCGATCGCCCTAACTTCATGTTGACTAGCTTACAGAATGCTTTGGTGAAACAGATGCGAAAGCTGCATCGAGCCAAAGAGCGGCAGGAACAGCAGTTGTTTCTTTTAGAAGGAACTCATCTGCTGGAAGCAGCGTTAGCAGTGGGATGGGATCTTTCAGTTGTTTGCTTTACCCCAGCTTGGCAACAGCAATATTTCTCGCTCTGGGAGCAGTCAACACGTCAGGCAGCAAGGGTTGAAATTGTCAGTCCAGAAGTGCTAGAGGCGATCGCCACAACGGTTCATCCTGACGGCGTGGTTGCTGCTGCTGTCCGCCGTTCTCCCCTTTCACTGCCCTCAAATCTCAGCTTGGGAATTGCGGTAGAAACGCTGCAAGACCCCGGTAATCTTGGCACTTTGATTCGCACGGCAGCGGCGGCAGGCGTAGAAGGCTTGTGGGTGAGCGCTGATAGCGTTGATTTAGACCACCCTAAAGTGCTGCGGGCCTCGGCTGGGCAATGGTTTCGTCTGCCAATGGGAATCAGCTCTGATCTTCAAGCCGAGGTGACTCAGATCCAGGCACAAGGCGTGCAGATCATTGCCACTTTACCGACTGCTAAATTGACTTATTGGCAGGCAGACTTCCGCAAACCGACGTTACTGCTGCTGGGAAACGAGGGTGCAGGACTATCGCCTGCAATGATAGCGGTTTCTGATTTGCAGGTAAAAATTCCTTTGGCGACGGGTGTAGAATCCCTCAATGTCGCGATCGCTGCCGCTCTAATTTTGTATGAAGCTCAGCGACAGCGCCAGTTTGAACTGAGCGCTAGTCAATTGGAACGGCTCTAGAGCTGCCGTTGAGCCTGAATATAGCGCTCGATATCGGCAGCAGCTTCTTCAAGTGCCAGCACTTCCGCATCGATATTTGCCTGGCGATCGGGATCTGCCTGGCGATCGCTGCTCTGGTCTACAGCAGTTTCCGCTGCTTCCTCAGGGGTTTTGAGTGTTAGACTCAATTGGTCAAGCGAGTTCATAAACTCTTTAGCAGCACTGCGCCGCATGTCTTGCTGACTTGGGTTCATATTTAGATGCCAATTTGGAAAATCTGGAGACGTGATATCGAAGACTTGGACAGTACTTTAACTAAACTTAAGTAAAACTCG
>JBBSFA010000698.1:0-2820 GCA_038239185.1 Elainellales cyanobacterium
AACGTTTTTCATTGTGACATAGAGCGCGAAGCGAAATTCAAAACTATTGCGAATCCTCAACAGCGATCGCCTTCCCGTCTAGGATTAGGTATTATAGCTCCCTGCCTCTTCATCGCTGAATTTCATGACTTCAGAAGCTCCACCTGATCAGGCTCGGCATGGATATCTCCCCCAAGATGCCACCCAGCATTGGTATACCGTTGAGGCAGATCGGGCAGTTGCCTTGCTGCAAAGCGATCGGCGATCGGGGTTGACTGCCCAACAGATTCAAGACCGACAGCAGCAGTATGGACTGAATCAGCTAGAGGAAGTTGGCGGGCGGAGCAACTGGGTGATCTTGCTCGATCAGTTCAAGAACATTATGCTGCTCTTGCTGATTGGGGTGGCAATTATTTCGGGAGTGCTGGCTCTGCTGGATCTGCGGGCTGGGCAGATTAGCAGCCACAATATTCCTTTCAAAGATACGATCGCGATTCTGGCGATCGTCCTCCTCAACGGCATTTTGGGCTACATGCAGGAGAGCCGCGCCGAGAAAGCGCTGATTGCCCTCAAAAATATGACTTCCCCCCATGTGCGCGTGTTGCGCGACGGGCGGATGACCGAAGCGGAGTCTAAACAGCTCGTTCCAGGCGATGTCATCCTGCTGGAAGCGGGGGTGCAAGTTGCGGCAGATGCCCGGTTGCTAGAAGCCGTGAATCTTCAGATCCGCGAGGCTACCCTCACGGGTGAAGCCCATGCCGTCCACAAGCAGGCGAAACTGCTGCTGCCTGAAGAGACTGCCATTGGCGATCGGCTCAATCTGGTGTTTCAGGGCACTGAAGTGGTGCAGGGGCGCGGCGTGGCTTTAGTCACCCAGACGGGAATGCGGACGGAACTCGGTAAAATTGCCGCGATGCTGCAAGCGGTTGAAGTCGAGCCGACCCCGTTGCAAAACCGAATGGATCATTTGAGCGCTGCCTTAGTGACTGGATCATTGGTCTTGGTGGCGATCGTCGTGATCGGCGGCTTAATCGTTTCGGGGCTGAATAGTCTCCGCGATCTGCTAGAAGTCGGACTCAGCATGGCGGTTGCCGTAGTTCCAGAAGGCTTGCCTGCGGTGATTACGGTGACTTTGGCACTGGGAACGCAGCGGATGGTACGCCGCCATGCGCTGATCCGTAAGCTGCCTGCTGTGGAAACCCTCGGCTCTGTGACTCACATCTGTTCCGACAAGACCGGAACGCTGACCCAAAACAAAATGGTGGTGCAGGCAGTTCACCCGATCGCTGGCTCTTTCGGAATCACGGGTGCAGGCTACAGCCCAGAAGGACAGTTCTATTTTGCACCTGGAAATTCAATCCCTTTGCCTATTCCGAATCCGCAAGATTATCTTGACTTGCAACACCTTTTGCTTGCCTGCGTATTGTGCAACGATGCGGCTTTGCAAAAAGAACAAGGCGAGTGGGCAATTTTGGGCGATCCGACCGAAGGGGCGTTGCTCACGGCGGCAGCCAAAGCCGGACTCCGCAAGGATCTGTGGGATCATCGGCTGCCGCGAGTCGCAGAAATTCCCTTCTCGTCGGAACGGAAGCGGATGAGCGTGATCGTCCAGGGCAAGTCTGCTCCCAGTCCGCAACTCTCACTGCTGATGCTGTTCTGTAAAGGTTCACCAGAGCTAGTGCTGGAAAATTGCCAGCAGGTACAACGCAATGGACAGATAGAACCCTTGACTTCCGAGCAGCACGATCGCATCCTCGCCCACAATAATCTTTTAGCAGGGCAAGGCTTACGAGTCCTGGGGTTCTCTTATAGACCTTTGGTAACTTTGCCGCCGGAAGGCTCAGAGGAACAGGCAGAGCAAGCAATGATTTGGTTGGGACTGGCAGACATGCTGGATGCGCCCCGACCCGAAGTACGGGAGGCGGTTGCCCGCTGTAAATCGGCAGGGATTCATCCGGTGATGATTACGGGCGATCACCAGCTCACGGCACAGGCGATCGCGGAGAAGCTGGGCATGGCAAATCCCGGCGATGCCGTGTTGGTGGGGCAGCAGCTCGAAAAACTGAGCCAGTCAGAGCTAGTTGAGCAGATCGATCGCGTCAGCATCTACGCCAGGGTTGCGCCAGAGCATAAGCTCCGCATCGTGCAGGCGCTCCAGCAGCGGGGCAACATTGTGGCGATGACGGGCGACGGGGTGAATGATGCGCCTGCCCTGAAGCAGTCCGATATTGGGGTGGCGATGGGCATCATGGGCACAGATGTCAGCAAAGAAGCCAGCGATATGGTGCTGCTGGATGACAACTTTGCCACGATCGTCTCGGCGGTTGAAGAAGGGCGCGTGGTCTACACCAATATCCGCCGCTTTATTAAATACATTTTGGGTTCTAACATTGGCGAAGTTTTGACGATCGCCGTTTCACCCCTGCTGGTCGGCGGCGGAGTGCCGCTCACGCCGCTGCAAATTCTCTGGATGAATTTGGTCACAGACGGCTTGCCTGCGCTTGCCCTCGCCGTAGAGCCAGCCGAACCAAATGTGATGAATCGTCCGCCGCACGATCCCAGCGAGAGTATCTTTGCGCGCGGACTGGGGCTGTACATAATTCGGATTGGGATCGTGCTGGCAATCCTAACGGTAATCTTGATGGTCTGGGCATATCGCTACACCCATAGCCCTGCCGCACCCGCTGGCGATCCCGATCGCTGGAAAACAATGGTGTTCACAATGCTTTGCCTGGCGCAAATGGGTCACGCTATGGCAATTCGATCGAATACTCGCCTGACGGTTGAGCTGAATCCTTTTTCCAATCCGTTTCTGCTGATTGCGGTGAGTCTGACAATCGT
>JBBSFA010000699.1:0-2818 GCA_038239185.1 Elainellales cyanobacterium
AGCAAATACTGCAAGCCCAGCAGGTGAGCATTCGCCAAATCTGTGACATGAACGTAGTCGCGGATGCAAGTGCCATCGGGAGTCGGGTAGTCTGTGCCAAAGATGGAAATCGACTCGCGCTTGCCCAATGCCGCCAGCAGCACCAGCGGAATCAAATGCGTTTCCGGGTTGTGATCTTCGCCCAATCTGCCGTTTGGATCGGCTCCCGCCGCATTGAAATAGCGGAAACAAACCGACTTCAGCCCATACGCAGTGCCAAAATCCGCCAAAATTCGCTCGACCATCAGCTTAGTTGCGCCGTAGGGATTGATCGGGCTTTGGGGGTGATCTTCTGGAATCGGCACTGACTTGGGGATGCCGTAGGTCGCACAAGTCGAGGAAAAAATGAATTTCTTGATATTCGCGGCAACCATTGCCTCTAGCAGCGTCAAGGTCGCGACGACGTTGTTGCGGTAGTACTTGGCAGGGTCAGTCACCGATTCCCCTACGTAGGCATAGGCTGAGAAATGCATTACGGCATCAATTTGGCGATCGGCAAACAGCTTATCCAGCAGGGCGCGATCGCCAATATCGCCCACAATCAACTCTGCCTTCAGCTCGTTCTCTACCAGCTCTCGATGCCCATACACTAGATTATCCAGGACAATTACAGTAAAGCCTGCCTGCTGAAGCGCCAGAACTGCATGGGAGCCAATATAGCCTGCTCCACCTGTAACCAAAATTGTTTGTGACACGATCGCCGTCCTCGCTGCTCTCAAATTAAAGAAGTTATATCAGTTTCACTTCACCAACCCCTAGCCGATTACCCGGACTCCTGCCTAACTTTGTCCAATCTTTACGACAAATTTCGGTGAGTTCACGGGATACACGTATAGCGGTGAGAGATTAATCTCTCACCGCTATACATTTTCAATTAGTTCTAGCTAATTAGTTCTAGCTTAATCAGTCCTAGCTTAATTAGCCCTAGCTTTACTGGCGTGGCTGGCTCGGTTGTGGGCTGCTGGGGCGTGCTGGAGCAGTCTGCGGGCGACCAGGCTGTGCGGGAGTCCGACCACCTGCGGGAGCCTGACCTGCGGCTGGGGCAGGAGTCGCGCCAGCAGGCTGACCTGCGTTAGGGTTTGCCTGCTGGAAGGTGCGGACAAACTGGATGCTCGTATCGGCAGGATCAAGCTGAATCTGGTTGAGATCCTGGTTGTTGCTAGATTGCAGTGTATTCTCAACGCCCTCTAAATTGACGACCTGGATCTTCATTTTTTGAGCCAGCGCTGGCTCAACTTGCTTGAGGCGATCGAGCACAGCCTGAAGCTCTTGGCGAGAGAAAAACATTGGAACGATTTGGTGGTCGCCCTGCTGGATCGTCAAGTAAGCCCCGTCCGCATCGCTCGATTGTGCCGTAAACAGCGGCACTCCCTGAAACTGAGTATTCTGCTGCCCATTCTGTTGCAAGACCGCTTGAGCCGCTTGTACCTCTGCCTCATGTGGCACATACACGAACTGCACCTGATCTTTCTTCTCTTGCGAAAGCTGGTAGATTTTAGCCAAAGACACAGGTACAACCTGCGCTCCGTTTGCCGCCTGTGGATTTTTTTGTTTGAGGTTATTCAAAAAGTTCTGGGCATCTTGTCCGTCCATAAAAATCCCTGCCACCGGGGTCTTATTATCGCCTTCGGTAGGGGTTGCCAGCAGAATGCCGCCCTGCTGATTCATCAGCGCAAACACGGGAACCGTTTCTAGGATCTTCATGATTTGATCTTGGGGAAGCGCCAAGGCGCGGGTTGCGTTCCCAAACAAAGAGCCAATCAGAAGACTTCCTGCCAAACTCAAAGCTGCTAAACGGATGATTACTTTCATAAAGCTTATAGAGACTCCTATCAACAACAGGCATTTAGCCCAATTCAATGCAAATCTAGTCGGGTGAATGATGATCGACTCCTCAAGCAGGCAAAAACCCGATCGCAGCGATCGCGAGTGCCCAATCTATTGCCTAGCTTGCCGCTGTTTGAACGACCGTTCCGAACTTCTATGCACATGCGTCTAACTGTAAAATCTGCCCTTTGATTTTCAGCCCGGTCGCTTCTAGCGGCAGAGAGACACAAGCCTCACCGCAACTTTGCTGAAAATCGCGAAAACTAGCAAACCACATTCACATACTTTAACGTTGTCAGCAACCGTCGTTGAACTGTCACTAAAGACACAACGAACGAAAAATGTGCATATATGATACATTTTTTGGGCTACATCTGCCCATCCGTAAACCATTGGGCAAACCCACCCATATCGCCAGAATTGCCTCTGCTCTCCTCTTTGACCCGCCTGCCTTGAAATAGTTCCACCCAGAACAGTTCACTAGAGGTCAGAACGATGGTTGAATGTTTTATATCAGTCTTCTATCTCAATCTGTGGAGCAAAACTCATGGCGATCGTAGCTTATTTCATCCTGCTAGGCAGTGCTTTTGGTACAGCAATGGTGCTGTACTTCGGGCTACGCGCCGTCAAGCTGATCTAGGGTTCTGAGAAATAACCCATATTTAAACCCAACCCAAGCTAACTCCGCCCAAGCAAGATTCGGATGCGCTCCTTGAGGCAGCATCTCTGGTTTGCTTGGGTTCAGTTTTCCACTGGGTCAGATCGCGATCGCTTCGCTAAAGCTACAGTAGATCAGCAGGCTCCTTTCGTTTACGCTGGCATGAGCAGTCCCTCCGATCGCAATCCAATTGACCCCGGTAAGTCTGCCGATGAGCAGTCTCAGCTTGCAGAAGAGCTTGCAGAAGTTGAGGCGATGCTGTCTTCACCCATAGGACCGTCTTCGGCCAAAGCC
>JBBSFA010000700.1:0-2816 GCA_038239185.1 Elainellales cyanobacterium
CGAGGGCAAACAAACTCAGCAACCCTGCCAACTGCTGCGCCGCTGCGGATAGATCTTGCCAGCTCAACTCAAACGCAGCCGCCACCCCCAGCGTTGCCGTCATGCCGGGTTCCGCTTGCTTCAGGGCTTTAGCTTCCAGGCGTTTGTCTTGCAGCCGTTGCAGCAGTATAGCGATCGACAAATCTTGTTTACGCGCCAAATACCGCGCCACCAGCTCCAACCCTAACGGCAAATAGCCCACCCAATCACAGAGCTTCTTGGCATCTGCTAACTGCGAGTCAATTCGTCCCTCGGAGACGATCGATCGCAACAACTTTAGCGCTGCCGCCTCGCTCAAGACTTGAATTTCGTAATTTTGTACTGTGGTGGCAAGACAGGAGAGGCGCGTCGTCATCAACACTTTGAAGCGTGGCTCTGCGGCAGGCGGCAGATAGGGTTGAACATCCCAGAAATTGCCGAAATCGCCACTCGCTCATCCTGCCGCAACTGTTGATGCAGCGCATCCATCTCTGCCTCGCGTCCCACAAATACCGTCGTACCGCTGTAGGGAAGATTCTGAGCAATCCCCACAGGCTGATACGATCGCAGCACTTCTCGCACCACTTCGATCAGTTTTTGGGTGTCAACGCCATGCAGATGCACACCAATATTGGCGATTCCCCCTTCCACCCAGGTTTGAAACGCTGCACCAGAGCCTTGGTTGATCTGAATCAAGCGTTCATCAGACTTCAACGCGGTCTGTAATTCCGCATTCCTCTCCAGCGATGCTTTTAACTTCTCTATAAGCTGTTGCGTCGAGGCTTGCGGCTCACTTTGTAGAACTTCCACCGCAATTTGGCTTACTTGCGTGTTCAGATCAACCATAGCAGCTTCATTCTTCCTAGGCTTCGGGCGGTTGACTGTGGTGAATGTGATTCTCTCCGATATACGCCGTCCCTCCCTCTACTTTGGTCTGCCAGCCTTTGGCATTGTCAGAATTATATTGATGCATTGAGCTATTGTCTTGAATCTTCCCCGCATGAATTTCCTGTGCCAGCAACCGAATCTCATCGGCAAACTGCGGATCTTCCCCCATTGCCAGGTGCAAATGGGCAGCCACATTCTCCAGATCAGCTTTAGAGCCTTTTTCTACTGCCATGAGAGCATTCTGCGCTCCTGGTCTACCCCGTAGCCTTGCCCAGATCTTCTCCCGCAGTTTATCCATCTTGGCGATCGCCCCTTCGGTAAACTTCTCTGCCGCTTTCCCCGCGCCCGATTCAATAAATTTCTGAAATGCCAACTGGGCGATCGCGCCTGCCGTCAGCGATACCGGGTCTACCATAGTGCCGTTTTAGGTAATTTCCCTCTGGTTATAGCCGATCACGGCGATCGTCTTCCAAACTTTAAGGCTAATTGCAAAATTGAGCCGCACAATCCAAAAAATTATCAAAACCCCAAATCCCTGTACGGGCAGGTTTTGAAAGAGCGCTCTGTTTGAAACCGTTCCCTTGCGGCTAAACCTGCCCCAACCGTCGCGAGATCTGTGCTTCCAGAAATCATTTGCGCTCAAACCTTCAGCTTTGCAGCTTTGAACTCGGAACGCCGAGCTTTTTGCTCGAACGATGCAGTTCAGAACCTGAAGCTTCTCACTTTTTGCTCGAATGATGCGGTTCAGAACGCGATCGTTCTTACTTTTTACTCAAATGATGCAGTTCAGAACACGAAGCATCTCACTTGAAACCGCAACGTTCCTATTTCAAACCGCAACGTTCCTGTTTCAAACCAGAACGATGCTGTTTCAAATAGCAATGATGGAATGGGCGATCGAAATCTTCGCAGTTTAGGGGCGATCGGGGTTGTTTGCGATCTAATAGACCTCATCGTGAGAGCCAAGCGTGAGAAGAACAATTTCCTCTTCGCCAGAATCAGGGTTCTGCACGAACCTGAATACCACTCGATTACTGTAATCGATCGAGCAAGCCCATCGTTCAGCAAGATCGCCCTTGAGTTTGTGGGTCTTGAGGCTAGGGTGAAACGGATTTTCAGCAAGATTTTTCAGTGTGCGATCGATCGAGCCTCGCAGTTGTGGACTACGACGAATCAGCCGCTTCAGTTCTCGACTAAAGCCGGGACTCCAAACCAACTGCATTAGTCTTCTAGCTCTGCCATCAAGTCAGCAACAGAGCCGCGTCGAACATTTCCTGCGGCATAATCCCGCTCAGCATCATCTACACGCTGAAGCAGGCTTTCTCTTCGCTGCTGTCTCAAGCGCTGTTGCATAAGGTCTACTAGTACAGCCTGATCTTCTGGCGATAAAGCCTCTACAGCTTCGATCGCCTGCTGAAATGCACAGGTTTTTTCAGTTTGCTGCATGGTTAGCCTCTAAAGCGATCGCTCTATTTGTCAGTGCCCTTATTCTAGCCGCACAAGCCTTTGTCCAGCTTTACCTAGGCAATCTGCTAGGCGATCGCGATGAAACGGAGAAAGACTAGCTGGGGCGATCGCTCCTCAAACCTTACCAAACCGCCGATCGCGCTGCTGATAGTTACTCAAGGCTCGGTGAAACTCAGTGCGATCGAAGTCAGGCCACAGCGTATTTGTGACATACAGCTCTGCATAAGCAACCTGCCACAGCAAAAAATTGCTGATTCGCATTTCGCCGCTGGTGCGGATCAACAGATCCGGATCGCAAATTCCCGTGGTGTAAAGATGTTGCTCAAACAGCGCTTCGTCGATTTGCTCCGGTTTGACCAAGCCTTGCTGCACCTGCTGCGCGATCGCCTGACAGGCTTTAATAATCTCCTGCCTTCCGCCGTAGTTCGTGGCGATCGTGAAAC
>JBBSFA010000701.1:0-2816 GCA_038239185.1 Elainellales cyanobacterium
AGCCGGACTAACATCACCTGGGAAATGACACTGGTGATCAGGGCAACCAACGCCAGCCCCAAAAAATCTGCCAGAAACCACGGGGCTGAGGCAGTAGACAGATGGCTGACGGCATGACTAATCAGGGCAAGCAATCCAGCCGAACTAATGCCGCTGACAAAGCCAGTGATGCCAGCGATCGCCACCATTCGCCAAGAGAAGCGTAATAGAAACGTAATCAGCGTCATGAGTCTAGCAGCGGTGCGATCGCTTGATACTGCCCCAATGCGGTCAGCGAAAAATGCTGTTGATACAGATGATACTTCAGATAAAAATGACCTGGAAATCCGGTTCCCGTAAACTCTGCTTCATCCCAAGACCCATCCGAGCGCTGGGTCGCGATGAGGTAGCGAACGCCCTGCTGAAGGGCGGCTTTGGCAAAAGTCTGAGTTGCCTGACCTGCGGCGATCAGACCAATCAATGCCCAAGCCGTTTGCGAGGCAGTGCTGATCCCCTGTCCCTTCAGCGCCGGGTCATTGTAGCTGCGGCAGGTTTCGCCCCAGCCGCCGTCAGCATTCTGGCAGCTTACCAGCCAAGCGGCTCCGCGTTCAATCTGCGATCGATAGGACTGCGGCGCAATCAGCGCCAAAGCAGACAACACGCCGCTGGTTCCATAGATGTAATTTACCCCCCAACGCCCAAACCAACAGCCTTCTGGCTCTTGCTCCTGCGTCAAATAGGCAAGGGCGCGATCGATTTCGCCTGCTTTTGCCAAAGATTGGTTTGCTGGGTCTAAGCCAAGCTGCCCTGCCATTTCCAGCACTCGCGCCGTCACATCCGCCGTATTCGGATCGATCATCGCCTTCAGATCGGCATAGGGCAGAAGGTTGAGCCAATTCTGATTGTTGTTCAAATCAAACGCTGCCCAGCCGCCCGCTTGACACTGCATTGTGGCGATCCAGGTAACCGTGCGATCGATCGCGGCTTGCTTCAGCGCTTCGTTGGGCAATTGAACGGCATTGAGCGCCATCACCACAACCGCCGAATCATCGACATCGGGATAAAATCGATTTTCAAATTCAAATGCCCAGGCTCCCGGCTTACCCCGGCGATTTTTCACCGACCAGTCGCCATAGTCCAAAATTTGCTTGCTCAGCAGCCACTCGCCGCCCTGCACCAATGCCGGATGATCCGCAGCTAAGCCTGAAGCCACCAGCGATCGCATCACCAAAGCCGTATCCCAAACGGGTGAAACACAAGGCTGAACACGATAGGTGTCAGGAGTCTCAATCGCAAAGCGATCGACGGCTTGCAGTCCTCGCTCCACGATCGGATCGCTAACGCTATAGTCCAGACAGCGCAAAGCCAGCAAAGAGTTCAGCATGGCGGGAATGATGCCGCCCCAGTCGCCCGTGGCTTCCTGACGCTCCACAATCCATCGCTCTGCGGCTTTCAGTCCTTCGCTGCGAAATGGTGTCAGGTTTAATGTTTCCGCCAGTTTAAACAAACCGTCTAGCGTTCCAAACACATCCGTCCAGTCGCCATTCTGAGGGAATGCAAACTGGGACTGCCGATCTTTTTCTACATAGAGTTCTTCTAGCGAGATTGCAGGCGAAACTGGAAAAACGGGCTTGCGATCGAACACAATCAACAGCGGCACCGTGCTGCCTCGCGCCCAGCTTGATAACTCATAGATCGTAAAGGGGAACCAATCGGGCAACAGCATCACCCAGGGCGGCAGTGAAGGAATGCCGCGCCAGTCAAAGCAGCCGATCAATGCCAGATGAAACTTGGTGAAAATCCGCGATCGCGAGATGCCGCCCCGCTGCAAAATAAATGACTTGGCGGATTGCAAAGCGGGATCGGTTTCAGGAACTCCCAACAGCCGCAAAGCCATGTATGCCTCGATCGAGGTACTCAGATTGCCGCCATCGCCATAAAACAGCTCCCAGCCGCCATGCTCGCGCTGCTGCTGTCGGAGATAGGCTGCGGCTTTGGTCAAGGGGCGCGCCTCACCCGTACCCCAAATTTTGTGCAGCAGCACGGCTTCCGCCGTCATCGTCACATTCGACTCTAGTTCTGCCCACCAGTAGCCCGCCGGATTTTGAGTTGAGAGCAAATAAGCTTGGCTAGCCGTGATCGCCTTCTCCAGTTCTTGAACGGCAACTGTCGTGATCCGATCTTGAATTCGCATCTTTAGAACTTACATCTCTAGAGCTTAGGAACTTAATAGCTGAGTCACTCGCCACGCTTTCCCTAAACTTTCGCTGGGATTTTCGAGGCAACGAAATTCTCAAAGAGAAGTGAGAGAAAGGAGTCACCTGAGTATAAGAAAAATACACAGATTGATACTCTTCTCGCTACCTTTGTGATAGAACGTTATTACACAATTCTGGGAGTTACAGTTACATCCAAGAAGCGCTGCCGAATTCAGTAACGGGTATTATACCCATCTTCTCTTTTGACAGTGTGACCGCCATGTGACAGATCACTATGACAAATCAAATTGGACTAGGGCTAACCCTCCTCTCCCTGCTCCTCTGGATTGGACTACTAAGCTGGCGAGGGCAGTTTTGGCGAGCAGATCAGAAACTAGAGCCGTGCTCACTAGCCTCAGGGCTGGCAGACGGTTCCCCAACAGGCTATCCCTCCGTTTGTGCGGTGATCCCTGCCCGCAATGAGGCAGATTTGCTGCCTACAACGCTGCGATCGCTGCTTGACCAGGACTATCCAGGCAGGCTGTCTCTGATTTTGGTAGACGACCACAGCACAGATGACACGGCTGCGATCGCCCAAAATCTTGCCCAGAATCTTGCCCAACCGGAATCCCGATCGCT
>JBBSFA010000702.1:0-2815 GCA_038239185.1 Elainellales cyanobacterium
AGCCGAAACGGGCGCGGTAATTTGGGCGGAGGTTAATGGGCTGACTGAGGAAATCACATGGTATGCCAGCACCTTGGACATGAGGTCGCGATCGCTGGACAATTTCGCTAGAACGTCGGGCGGCAGCGCAGCAAAGGCGGCATCGGTGGGGGCAAACACAGTGAACCGCCCATAGCCTCGCAAATCTTCGGTCATGCCTAACTCGCTCAAAAGCTGGAGCAGCGTTTGGAAGGAGCCTTCAGCCGTTGCCGTATCAATAATGTCCTGTTGGGCTTGTGCGGCGAGGAGTTGGGGCTGAACGAATCCTGTTTGAGCAAGAGCGCGATCGCCCAACCCAAGGCGACTGGGGTTTGCCAAGGCCGGAGCCGCAAGGGTTAGCCCCAGCCCAACCAGTCCTATCCGGCTGAGCCGTTTCAAGGTTGAAGAGAAGAACGTTGCCATAGCGCTGTTTCAAGGGTCTAAGAGTGGATGTCTTTTCTGATAGCACCTTGACCATATCAAAAAAAACAAACCCAAGGTCATTCAGGGTGAGCTACGCTTCGTCGAATTCAGGTGACCAGATACTTGTAATTTCCATCTCCCATCCGGGAAGCAGTTCTGGCACTGTGAAGACATTTCCATTCCGCAGGATAATCACTGCTTGTCCCAGTCGATACACTTCCATCGTTTGAGTTCTTGGATCAGCTAATCCACCAACCGCTGTGCCTAAGCTTAAAAAGCTCTGAATTTTTGCGCGGAGAGATTCAAGTGAGTCAGTTTTAGACTTGACTTCAAACATTAAATCAGGAACCAGGTCAGCAAAGTCTTCTGTGGTGCGTCTGAGTCTTTCCGGTCTGACGAAAGAAGCATCTGGGGCACGAACATCTTCCGCAGCATTGGGCAATCTAAACCCTGCGCTTGATGCTGCAACTCTACCTAGCCGACGAGGATTCACCCAAGTCCACATTTGAGCAATAATTGCTGCTGCTACTTCATCTGACTCATATCCTGATGGACTCATCACGATTATCTCTCCATCAATCAGCTCCATCTGGTAGTCAGAAGTCTGAACTGAGTTTGCAGCTTGCAGTTGCTCTAAATCCTTCACTGTCAAACCAGACATAGCATCTCCTCAAAGGTTTGGGCATAGTTCTTTGCTGGGTGAGTGCAAAATCTGTTGCTATTGTAGGCGATCGCGCTTCAAGCTCGAAGGGTGCTAGATCCCCGGATTTTTTGAAAAAATCCGGGGATCTGTGGCGCAAAGGTTTCTAGCGATCTAGGGGTTGCGATCGCCTTTGCTGAGAATGACTAGGGCTTTATCGATATCGCGAACTTTGATCGATCGCAGGACTGTGAGGATCGATCGAAGGAGAGCGACTTCATCGGGGGAGAGGGTAATCATGCTTGGAACTCCTCGTAATTTGCCACAATGCCACGATACCACGTATGAAGTATTTCGTATAAGACAATATGGAAGCTAGATTTAAGCAGGTTAAGGATGAGTCCTAAGAGAAAACCAGAGTTTAGAGTTTTCACCGACGAAGATGCGGCTACTCTGGTCAAGACTTTAGCCGCCTTAAAGAATATGAGCATTTCTGAGCTATTCAATGAGGCTTTGGAGTTGTGGCTGTCACAGCCTGAACAGCAGAAACTAATCGAGCGACACAACTTAGACGAAATTGAAGACGATTAAGCCTGAGCTATTTCCAATCTAAAATCCTACATCTACAGCAGTTCAGCCCATTTCATCGTCCACTGAGTAGAAACGATCGCCCCTCAAACCTGAATATTGCGCCTCTGAACTCGATCGATCGCCTTCTGAACTCGGAAGTTGCACCTTTGAACTCGATCGATTGCCTTCTGAACTCAAAAGCCGCACCTCTGAACTCGGAATTTGGACTTCAAAACAGGAGCGATCGCCCTCTGAACTCGACCATTGCACCTTTGAACTCGAAGTTTGCCCTTCTGAACTCGACTCTTGGAGTTTGAAACCGCAACGATGCGAGTTTGGGTAGAAGCGATCGAGCTTGAAACAGCAAGCTTGTAGAGTTAAAGGGGAAAGTTGGCGATCGGGTTAAGAATTGCTGGATAGCCACGAAAAACGGTGATAATTGGGGGCAAATCCAAAACAGTTTGCTCACCGACTGTTGCTTATCTTCAGCTCCCTTGCGCTTTGTTCACCCCATGCTGAACCGTTGTTTTTTGACTGGAAAGGGCGATCGACGGATTCGTCAATTTCGTTTTGTGCGTCGCCGCCTCTGGGTTCGCAGTGTTTGCTTATTACTAGCAATGGTGCTGACCTTTACCCTTTGCATTCAGATTAATGCCGAAGAAAAACAAAGACCGATCGCGCAGGAATGGCAGATTCGCGGGATTGAGGCGGCATTGGGAGATAATCGGGTTGGGGTTAAAAAGCTTGCAATGAATCAACTGGCGACCTATGAATCGAAAAACTTAAAACCTTTAATTCAAAAAGATACCATTCAGAAAATCGTCGATCTCCTACGAGATGACAAGCAAGACTCTGCTGTCCGTGGATATGCAGCAAAAGCATTAAGTAATTTGGGAGATGTCGCCACCCCCTACATTGATGACATCTTCAACTTTATAAAAGACAATAAGCAAGATTCCTATGCCCGTAGAGATGCAGCAATGACGTTAGGCAACTTAGGGAATGCTGCTACGCCTAACATCCTTGCCTTCCTTAAAAATACCAAGCAAGATCCAATCGTCAGTGAAGGTGTATACACATCATTGGGCAACTTAGGGGATGCTGCCACCCCTTATGTCGGTGATATCCTTGCCATCCTTAAAAACGATAGGCTAGATTCCTATG
>JBBSFA010000703.1:0-2810 GCA_038239185.1 Elainellales cyanobacterium
CCTCACCTTAAGCATGACTACTGATGCTTGGGTTAATTCAGTAAAAACACCAATGCTGGAAAGCATAAAATAAAAATCGCAACTGCACAAGCGTACTGAAGCACTTTTTTGAAGTTCGCCATGCCTCTGCCGTGCTATGTCTTCTCTTCTGCTGAAAAATTTGAGGGCGTGGCATTCGGGCGATCGAGTGCCCCAAATCAGCGTTTTCCTGCCAACGCCGATCGAAATTGCTGCACTAATGCAGGCAAAACTGGGCAGGGGTTGCGGCGATCGCTGTTTTCTGGGCTGCTCCAGGAAAAGGGGGCTTTGTGCGCTGCCGACATCCACAACAGCCGCCGCGCCCGTGTCATAGCCACATAGAGGAGGCGATACTCTTCGGCAATTTTCAGCCACTTGGCGCGCTCCCAGGCGATCGCCAGGTTCGGCAGCGGATACTCGCCGTGGATATGGGCGCGAATCTGAGCGCGAGCCACTTCAGACAGGTTTAGATCTCCTAAAAATTGCATCTGGGGTAAGGTGCGGAGACTGCCTGGAATCAGATGATCGTGCAGGAACGGGATAAACACAAAATCCCAGTCCAGCCCTTTGGCTTTGTGCATCGTGATGATGGTGAGCTGCTGCGATCGCAGATACCGCTGTTCCGGATCATCTGTCTCGACTGGCTCAAATCGCTCCGATCGGACAATTTCGCCCAGCGCATCCAGCATTGCCGCCATCGACTGATCGACTGACATCTGCTGAACCAGCCGCTCTGCCAGTTTATCGGCAGTGGCTAACTCTGCCTGCTCATACTGCAACGTCATCGCCAGAAACGGAATGAGCTGATACTGCGGCAGTTCCAACCGGGCGCGCAGTAACCCCGTGCAATAGCGTCTCGCTTGTAGCATAGGCTCTGGCTGCGGCGGATCGAGCGGACTGGGATAGAGGAACTGCTCTGGCAGCACTACCAGCGCGTTTAAGTCCTGCGTGGGAATAAGTTGCCGATCGACCAGGATTTGCAGCGCCGCCTTCAGCGCATCCGGCGAGTGGGGGCGATCGAGAAATTGCAGCAATGCCAACACCTCAGCCGGAATATGGGAATGGCGATCGCGTTCTCCCACATCGTAGATCGTGATGCCCAAGGCTCCCAGATCGACCTCGATCCCATACATCTCTGGGTTTTGCAGCCGCTCTGCCAAAAAACGCCCCTGCCGATTCTCTCGCACCAGCACGGCGGCCCGCGCCTCTGGATGCTGAGTCAGCAATTCCGCGACCCGTTTGCCAATTAGATTGACCGTCTGATGCACATCGGGCGGAAAGCGGATTTCTAGCCCTGTCCCTTCTGGCTCTGGATTCGCATCTGCCTGCGGATCACCGATCGCCACGGGCTGAATCTGCTGCGATCGAAAGGGCAACCGCTCTTTGCCGCTCCCCGTCTGATCTTCAGCGCCGTACCGCTGATTCACCCAGTCCAGCATAAAGTTTGCAGCATCGATGATGATGCGGCTGCTGCGTCCCGCCTGCGTCATCTCTGCCAAATCGCCCGTGCGATCGCACTGTTCGCAAAAGTCTAGGAAAAAAGACGGATCGGCGGGCGTAAAGGTCGAGTTGATGGCTTGATTCGGATCGCCAACGCGCACCAGATTCAAGGGACGATCGCCTTCCGGTTCAGCCGCCAGCAATTGCAAGAGCTGAGTTTGCAGCGGCGAAGAATCCTGCGCCTCGTCTTCAAACACGGCACAGACCTGCGATCGCCAGTTCCGCTGAGCGCTTTCGTCGTGCAGCACCCGCAACGCCGCCAAAATCATATCGTCGTAGTCAATAAACCGCCGCGATCGCAGCAAGGCTTGATAGCGCTCGTACAGTCCAGCCGCGATCGCCAGCACTTCATAGTCGGGGCTGATGGCATTCTCGTCTAGAGCCGCATGATTAACCCGATGACTGAGATCGCGCAAGGCTTCCGGCAGCAGTCCCGAACTTTTTGCCTCATGAATCACCGTCAAGGCCAGATCGGGCAACACTTCCGTTCGCAAGACGGACTGCCGCCGCAGTCGTTCTGCCTCTTCGCCGTCAAACTGCCGCCCTTCCACTAACCGCTGATAGGTTTGGGGATGCGCCGAAATCCATTGCTCTACGCAAGTGCGAATCAGGCGGCTGCTTTGGTTGGGCGACACCAAAGTCACCTGACTCAAATCCAGTCCCGATAGCTGCGGATGCCGCGAGGCAATAGTCAAAGCCAGCCCATGCAGCGTCGAGACCGTAAAGCCCTGCGGTGCTAAAGTCAGCCGCCGCAAATACTCTCGGACTTTGCCTTTCAGGTTAGCCACCGCCGATCGCGTAAACGTCACCAGAATGAGCTGCCCGTCTGGAAAAGGCACTTCAGCCCGATCGCTCGATCGCCTCTGTTCCTGCGCCAGAAACCGCTTCGCCAAAAACACCGCCGCCGCGATCGCCATCCCCGTAGACTTGCCCGATCCTGGCACTGCTGAAACCGCCAGCGATCCGCCCTGCCAATCTGCCATCCGCTGCTGTCCGGGGCGAAGGCGATCGCGCAAAGCTTGCAGGGCTAGATTTTGCGTTATCTCTTGTGAATCTGAAGACGTTACCATGATGACTACGAGGCATTCAGTGAAGGACTCTAACTATGCAAGCCACCCAAACTCGTGACTACACACCCGAAGAATATCTGGCAATAGAAGAATTTTCCGAGTACAAAAGCGAATATATTGATGGGCAAATAATTCCTATGGCAGGTGGAACTGTAAATCATAATAAGCTTGCTGGTAATCTCTATGCTGCGCTCAACTTTGCATTCAGACAGCAAGACTATC
>JBBSFA010000704.1:0-2804 GCA_038239185.1 Elainellales cyanobacterium
GAGATATTGCTCGATCGCTGTTGCCTGTTCAAACGTGCGGGCGCGATCGGTTTCTCCTGGGGAATTTCCCGGAGCGCCATCTTCCAAATCACTGTGGGCAGAGATGCGAATGGTTGCACCGGGGTAGCGTTGCAGATCGATCAGAATACTGTCGAGAATGGCTCCAGAGCTAGTCTGCAACGAGGTTTGACCTTTGGCAAACAAAGAGTCTGTTGGCAAAGTCACTAGCAGCGTGTCGTTCCCGGAGACTTTGCTAGTGGTAGGCGGCACGATCGGCGCATCTGGCGCAGCAGTACGATCGGCAGGACTGAGCTGCTGCTGAATAATCCGAATTTGCTCTTGAATTCCAGCCGACTGCTTGGCGCGATCGCCTTCCGAAAGAGTAGGCTGACTCTTCACCTTCTCTAGCTGACTTTGGAGCTGCGCCAGTTGAACCTGAAGCTTTTGCTTATCAATCTCTGAGAGCGGCGGCGTGGCAGGTGCAACCGCTGGAGCCGCTGCACCCGCTGCTGGCGAAGGCGAAACTTTGGGCGGCGTTAAACCCAGCGTTTCTGGCATTCGCTGAAGCTCCGACCAGAGCGATCGCGTTCCCCGCGCCACTTTTTCCACCAGCGGTGGATCTTGCGTTTTGGGGGCAGGCTGAAACTGGGCGATCGCGATGCCAGCGATCGCTGCCAAACTGCCGCCCACTCCGAGCAGCAGCAACCGAAAAATCAAGACCAAAAAGCCCCAGCTCTGCTTCGGAACAGGCTTTGGCGAAGGTTGCGTCGCAGAAGACGGTTGAGGAGTCGAGGATTTATTCATAGTCTTTCCTCCTGGGGAGTCTTGCAGCGATACTAGCGCAACTGGGCATAAAACAAAGCGCGCAAAACATAACTATCCCTGAACACTATAGGCGCTCAACGGCTCTTTGATAAAGCGAATGTAGAAATGCTTCAGCGTCGATCTAAGCACGCGAGGCATCCCAAAATCGATCGGCATCATCTCGGAAGGCAACTGCCAATCTAGAACTTTTAGCTCCGCCGGAGTCCGCAGCGGAAAATCGATCGCTTCCAGAGTAGAACAAAGCCCAAGCCGCTGAGAGGCTGCAACCGTGGGAACTAAAGCTGGGTCAACATTCAACAGCTCTACGATCGCCCGATCGAGGGCAAACACATCCGTCGCAGCCGCCAAAATTCCTAAATCGCGCGGTTCGCCATTGCTGGGACCATTGCCTTCATGCCCCACAATGCCATCCAGAATCGTCAGATTAGGCGCGATCGCCCGTGCCGTCTCGACTAGCATGTTGCCAAAGCGATCGCTGTCTTTACCCGCTTCCAGATGCCACCATGCCTTCATCTTGCCCGGAACGCAGCCAAACAGATTTTTGACCCCCATCGTCAGCGTCAATTGCATATGCGATTTGACTTTGGGCAGATTGATCACCACATCCGCTTCCATCGCCTCTTTCGAGAGCAGCAAATGGTTGAACCCGTCGCTTACCACCTTGTAGCGCTGCCCCTTTAGCTCCACGATCGGTACTGCCAGCTCTTCTAATATCGACTGATAGCCGTTTGCCACTGCCACCGCTTTAGCACTGCCAAACGCCGGACTATCGCCCAAAAAAGGCTTGCCGCCTGTTGCCTGCACCATTTGCGCCACACAATAGACTAAAGCCGAGTTGGTCGTGCATTCCTTAGTGGGTCGTGCGCCTGTGAGCAAATTGGGCTTTAGCAGCACCCGATCGCCCGGTTTGACAAACGCGGTCATGCCGCCCAGCGGTTCTAGCAGTTGCGCTAGAGCCTCCCGAAGCATAGGGCGATCGTAGGAGTGAGCTTGGATCAAACTAACGGTGGGTTGCATAGTTGGCTTCATGCGATTTTCTCTAGTATCGGGCTTTCACAAATCTCAAATCTAAAGCAGGAGGAAATCCGAACCGTGCGGCATTGTAGCCGCTTCGTATAATAAAGTTAACAAAACGCAATCTTTTTTAACCTATGACACAGCTTACTCTAGAGGAAATCTCCAGCCAGCTCGATAGCGAAAACTCTCGCGATCGCATGGTAGCACTAGCCTCGCTGCGAAACATCTCTGCTGAGGAGGCTGTCCCCCTGATTAAAAAAGTTTTAAACGACGAAAACTTACAGATTCGATCGATGGCGGTGTTTGCGCTAGGGCTAAAGCCCACCCCAGACTGCTATCCCATCCTGACCACGCTGTTAGAAACCGATCCAGACTATGGCATTCGCGCCGATGCCGCCGGAGCCTTGGGCTACCTAGAAGACCCGCGCGCTTTCGAGCCACTGTCTCGCGCCTTCTATGAAGACACCGACTGGCTGGTACGCTTCAGCGCTGCCGTCTCGCTCGGCAACCTCAAAGATCCACGCGCACATGATGTCCTGATTCACGCCTTAGACAGCAAAGAAGTTGTCTTGCATCAAGCTGCGATCGCTGCGCTCGGTGAAATCAAAGACCTCAGTGCGATCGACGATATCCTGCGCTTTGCCCAAGCTGAAGACTGGCTGGTGCGCCAGCGTCTTGCCGAAGCTTTAGGCAACTTGCCCACGCCCAAGAGCCTCTCTGCGCTCAAGTATCTGGAAAAAGACAGCCAGTCGCATGTGTCTGAGTCGGCAACGATTTCGCTGAAAAAACTGGCAGAAGCAGGCTTCGCTTAATCCTCAAATCAGACGCAGCGTTCCTGTTTCGCCATCCAGTTCAGCCATTACCCCCACGGGTAAAGCCGCGTTCACGCCGTCATGACCAAAGGGTAGCTCAGAAACGATCGGCAGCCCTAAATCAGACAGGCGATCGCGCAACACCTCGGC
>JBBSFA010000705.1:0-2804 GCA_038239185.1 Elainellales cyanobacterium
CAAGCTTGCCTTCCCGCGCATATTGAGTCAAGTCTCTTCCATATTTCTCTAATGATTCATACTTGCCTTCGGGATTTTGATCGGTCACTTTTTGATGTCCTCGCACCTGTTCAATAATGCTGCGAAGCTTGGCTTCGTCTAGCTTAAATTCTTGAAGAAAACCTTTGCCAAATCGATCGTCTTGACCATAAGCCAGCAGCAAATGCTCGATCGAAATATATTCGTCACTGAGTTCTTTACGCAAGGCTTCGGCGCGATCAAGCAGCAGATCAAGCGATCGACCCAAATAAACCGATGTACCGCTACCTGAAACTTTGGGCTGACGGCGAATAAAATCTTCAGTATAGTCGCGCAGTCGCTGCACGTTCACGCCTGCTTTATTAAAGATACTAGTTGATAGACCTTCTTGCTCTAACAGCGATCGCATCAAGTGTTCTGTCTCGATCTGCTGCTGCTGGGACTGCTTAACCACATCAGGCGTGCGGGCGATCGCTTCCCAGGCTTTTTCAGTAAATTGATTCGGGTTAGTTGGCTGCATATTTAACGGGTAAGTGAATGGATAAAGGAGGCAATGCCAAGATCCTGGTATTTATTGTCTTAATTGTATTGATTCGAGATCGAGAGGGGCGATCGGAGTTCACACCCTCTTGTGTGTGTATTGCCGTCCTTTAGGAAGAGTTTTGCTTTGAGTCAGTCTTGCTTTCAGATCCGCCAGCATTCCACTATGCTAAAACCTTTGGTGTGGCGTGCGGGATAGGCAGGGTAGATTAATGGGTTTGCGAAGATTTCGGCTGAGGCGATCGCTGCTGTTAGCAATGTTAAGTTTGATGATCGCCACGAGTTGCACCCTGCTTTCCAGCGAGTTATTGATGAGTGGAGGGGGCGATCGCTCCTTTCATCCTCCAATTTCAAGCCAGTTATCGGTAGGAATCGATCAGCCCATCTCTAGCAATGGCAGACCCCAACTCTCACCGCTACCTGCTGCCCCAGAAGTGTGGAACTGTCAGGTTGTCGTCATTGGCGGTTCGTTAGGGGGTATGGCAGCCGCAGCTCATGCGATGCAGTCTGGAGCCATTACCTGTCTGATCGAGCTGTCGCCCTGGCTGGGCGGACAAATTAGCGCACAGGGGGTGTCTGCGATCGATGAATCCCTGACGATGCGGGCAAAGCAAAACTTTTCTCAAAGCTGGATTAACTTTAAGCATTTGATCGAACAGCAGCCCGTCTCGCTGCCCAATGGAATGAATCCATCCAAATCCTTACAGGTAGCAGATCTGAATCGCTGCTGGGTCGGCAAACTGTGTTTTCCGCCCCAAGCTGGAGCGATCGCCGCCCAAAAACTGCTGCAAACCTCAGCAACTCAGGCTCCGGGCAGTCGATGGGGAACGGCGATCGCCTTTAAGGGAGCCGAGTTTGACGCAACCGGTGAGAATATTACTGCCATCTATGCGGTGCGGCGATCGCCTCGTCAAGCGGATTACAGACCGCAGGGTAGACTCTCAACCGAGCTATCGAGCTGGTATTCCTGGTCAGGCGATCAGACTTTTACAAAAGCACCGCTGCGGCTTCAAGCATTTCCTGGACAGCGCTTGATCGTGATCGACGCAACCGATACAGGGGAACTGGTGGGCTGGGCAAATCTTCCGCATCGAGTGGGGTCAGAATCACGAGCAACAACGGGGGAACGCCATGCTGCCGATCGCGATAATCCTGACTGCACCCAAGCGTTTACTTTTCCTTTCGCGATCGCAATTCATAACGATCGGGGCGCAAGTCTGGCTGGATTGAACCAGATCAGCTCACTCTATTCCTCTGAAGAACATCAGAGTGACTTTGCCATCCACCCGACTCCCGTATTTGATGGGCGCAGCTTTTTTCACTACCGACGTATCGTCAGCATGACGCGCAACAATCCGTTCACTGGAACTCCAGCTCTGGGCGATATCACGGTCGTCAACTGGAATCGGGGTAATGATTGGAATTGGATGAATCCGCCCCTGATTCTGACTGCTGAACAGCTTGATGCAAACGGACAGCGGCAAAATTGGTTGGGAGGAATCTCGGCGATCGCTCTCCGTCATGCCGAAGATCATGCCTTGCTGTTTGCTGACTGGCTGCTGCACACTCAGGCAAGACCAGAATTTCCTCTCACTTATCTGTCTGGTTCGGGAGCTTTACCTGACATGATGGGCACCCAATCCGGCTTGAGTCTGGTTCCCTATATTCGCGAAGGACGACGGATCTTGGGACGGCCCGCTTATGGACAGCGAGCGTTAACCTTGCGAGAAGCCGATTTGCGATCGGATTTATCAGGGGGTCGAGATTTTGATTTGACGGCGATCGCCATCACCCACTATGACATCGACATTCACGGCTGTCGCTACCGCAACTGGGAGCCGACCGGAGAAGCAACCAGTGCGCCTGCCCGTGAATTTAAGGTGCGTCCGTTACAAATTCCGTTAGAGAGCCTGATTCCACAAGAGGTGAATAACCTACTGATCGGTGGCAAGAGCATTGCTGTCACCCACATTGCCAACGCTGTGACGCGCACTCACTATAGCGAATGGAGCATTGGTGCAGCAGCAGGCGCGACGGCTGGCTGGCTAATCACACAAGCACCACCTGGTTTAACACCAGCCGAGATCTCAAAACAATCAATGCCAAAACTCAGACAGCACTTACGTGAACAAGGATTACGCTGGGAATGGTGAGCGTGGGCTGAAAAGCAGGCGCGGGCAAGATGCCCGCACTACAGCGGTTGCTGGATGTTAACAATAGTTAACAATAATTTTAAGGTTTCTTAC
>JBBSFA010000706.1:0-2800 GCA_038239185.1 Elainellales cyanobacterium
AGGGTGGAGAAGGGACTTTCAGCCGAGTTGCCAAAACAGCGCCCAGACTGGCTAAGGCGATCGCCGCCATCAGCCAGCCCCAGTCCGCTCGATCCAGACTCAGCCAAGTCTGGGGAGCGATCGCACCGCCAGTATCGCCCGCGATCGCTCTCGCCACAAATGGGATCAAGAGCACAACGCTGGTGATCCGGATGCCTTGAACCAACGAAACCAGCGGCACATCACACTTGTAGTCCGCTGCAATGCTAGACATGATGCTGATGCCGCCCGGAACCGTCGCGAGCATCGCAGTCAGCAGGTTGATTTGGCTCAGATAGGCAAACAGATAGCCGATCGCACCGCCGGAAAACAGCAGCACCAAAGTCAGCAAGGCAAAAACGGGCAGATGGGTGGCTACCCCTGCCAGATCGCTATTGGCGATCGCAAAGCCAATCATCATCCCCACCAGCGTTTGACCGACCTTGCGAACCGTAGCGTTCGGCAAAATCACAGTCTGGAGCCAAATCCGATAGACTTGAAGGACTGAGACACCTGCCACCACGCCGCTTAAAATCCAGGCAGTGCCGCCAATATGCAGTTTTGCCAGCCCAAAGCCGATCGGCAAGGTCAGCAAAAGCTGAAGCGCGAGAATCGCGATCGGGTGATGGGTTGACGATCGCCAGTTCCTAGATTTAACGGTTGTCAGTATAGAACTGAGCCTGTTTCCCTTCATGAAGTTCTGCCAAAACTTGTTCAGTTCCGTATTATCCCTGAAGAAAATGCGCCATTTGCCAATTAAGTTCTGTATAGGGCTAAACATTATAAAAGTAAGCATTCAATAATATGCTAAGGCGATCCATAAAGGCTGGCGTGAATGGTTTAACGCAGAGGTGTGTTGGAGCAACGGTTACTTTTTGAACTTTATACCTCCAAAGGCGTTGAAGCTCATGACAACCATTTTAGTTATTGAGGATGAGCAAGCGATCCGCGAATCGCTTTGTGATCTGCTTGAAATAGAAGGATTCAGCGTTTTAGATGCCGAACTGGGAACCAAAGGGATTGACCTAGCAGAAAAACGGCTCCCAGATTTGATTCTTTGTGACATTCAGATGCCTGACATAGATGGATACCATGTCCTCTCTCAGCTTCGGCAAAACCCCCATGCCAGCTCGATTCCTTTTATCTTTTTGACCGCGAAAGGCGCTAGACTTGAGCAGCGACGCGGCATGAACTTAGGTGCGGATGATTACTTGGTGAAGCCCTGCACCGCCGAGGAGATTCTGGAGGCGATCGCGAGCCGCATCCACCGTCAAGAGGCGGTACTTAGCCAATCTCAACAGCAGATCAGCGCCCTCCGCAACAATATCGCTTTATCTTTGCCGCACGAGCTACACACCCCGCTCAATGGCATTCTGCTATTTGCCGAAATTTTGATCACTGAGTACGATTCGATCGAGCGCAATGAAGTGTTGGAAATTGCAGAAGGCATTCATAGCTCTGCCCATCGGCTCTATCACTTGATTCAAAATTTTCTCTATTACGCTCAGCTAGAGATTGCCATTCACGATCCAGCCAAGCGCGAAGATCTCTGTAGCGGACAAACCAACTGCCCCAAGCTTTTGATCACAGAAGTAGCCTCTCGCATCGCCAAGCAGGTCGATCGCAAAGCCGATCTAAAATTGCAGCTCACCAATGCAAATCTTGGCATGGCGGATCTGCGCCTGCAAAAAGTGGCAGAAGAGTTGATCAGTAATGCCTTTAAGTTTTCTAGTCCAGGTAGTCTTGTTCACGTCACCAGTCGTGTCACCCACGCGATCGCATCCGAGAGCTTCGTGATCTCCATTACCGATCGGGGCAGAGGGATTGCGCTAGAGCAAATCGCTGCGCTGGGAGCATATATGCAGTTCGATCGCCGCATGTATGAGCAGCAGGGTGCGGGACTAGGGCTAATCATTGCTAAACGAATTCTGGAGCTGCATGGCGGTAGCTTGGCAATCAACAGTACTGTGGGAGAAGGGACTTGCATTAAAGCAACGATTCCGCTGGCTTCGCCGTCGAAAAATCTTTAGGTTTAGATTCTTTAGATTCGGTGATCTCACCAGGGCATTTTGAAAGCTTGATGATATAGTACGATCGTAGACATTGCATAAAGGTTGCGGTTCATTGAAACAATTTCCCTCAACTGAATGCCCCTGGATGCCTTTGTGGTATCTGGAGATGAAGCTACAGCGCCGACGGATGACTGATCCGGCGTTGTCTTGGGTGGACGGCTGCGAAGGGCCCAGTATGGGCTGATCGACCTGCAACTGTAGGTTTGCGAGCAACTGCATCATTCAGGTGATATTTAATCACTTCGATAGCTCAGCAAACTCGGTCGATCGGAAGCTCTGAAAAGAGTTTCATTAGTATTTTTGAACTGTGAGATGAGAGAAGCCGCGATCGCGGTACGGCTGTTTTTTGAAAAAGCAGTCGAGTTCTAGTGCGCTGAATTTGTTAATTGCAGTTCGCTTATCGTATCGGCAATTTTTAAGTTCGTAGCATTCACTTCTGGGCACTGTAGATCAAGTCAGCTTTGGCTTTTTGTTCGGGAATGTTCAGAATTTGCAATTCATTCGAGCTAAATCGCAAGAGTTAGCTTTTAGGGCAATGCGATCGCATTTTTGAGCTTGTCTCTCATCGCTTAATGCTTACCAGTTCAGATCGTTGTTCAACCCTTTTTTTATGCTTTTCAGCCTTTTGGGAGATTTCTCATGTCCAATGTGTTCAGCCATAAAATTGCACCCACCCCCATGCCCGCTGAAATCAGCGTGGTCGATTTGAT